>NZ_JADEWY010000060.1 GCF_015207375.1 Coleofasciculus sp. LEGE 07092
CTATGGATAATGATTATATGATTCGAGTTCTCACTTCTTGTTTTCTTGACCACACATTAAATCTTGACCACACATTAAATTCTTCTGATTCCTTTTGTCAAGCCTGATTGAGATGCTCTTACCCTGGATGAATTGCGCCGTCATCAAGCAACGATTAATCAGATTACCTTAGCACCTTTAGAACTAGAGCATATTAGTCATTTAATTGCTGATACGTTACACAGCGATACTGACTCGGTAAAACCAATAGCCGAATTGGTGAAGGGGAAAACTGAAGGGAATCCTTTCTTTGTAAATGAATTTCTGAAAACTCTATATGCTGAGAATTTACTTGTGTTTACCCCCCCAGCCCCCCTTGTTAAGGGGGGAGTAAGAGAGGACTCCCTGACTTTGGGGGGAGTACAAGATGATGCACTTGCTTCGGGAGGAGTACAAGAGGGTTCACTCAATTCCCCCTCTTACCAAGGGGGGGCTAGGGGGGGTGAGAGTCTTTGGCAGTGGGATATTGCTCAAATTGAAGCCAAAAACATTACTGATAACGTAGTGGAATTGACCATCACTAAGTTGAAGAAACTGCGAGAATCCACTCAGGAAGTTTTACGCTTGGCGGCTTGTATTGGTGCTAATTTTAACTTAAACACCCTCTCCATCATTTGCGAAAAATCGGAATCGGTAATTTTTCCAGACTTATTGATAGCAATTCATTCAGGATTAATTTTGCCTGTATCTGAGTTCAATACAGAACTGTTAATCCAAGATTATAAATTCCTGCACGACCGAGTTCAGCAAGCGGCTTATGCCTTGATTGATGAAGCACAAAAACAAGTCGTTCACTTACAAATCGGTCGTCTGCTGTTGCAAAATACTCAGCCAGAGGTGTTATCAGAAGAGATATTTAAGATCATCGATCATCTTAATCTGGGTGTTGAACTTGTTACCCATCAACCAGAGCTAGATGAAATTGCTAAATTGAATTTGATGGCAGGAGAAAAAGCTAAAGCCGCAACCGCTTATGGTGCAGCAGTGGACTATTTTAATATGGGTATAAAACTGCTGAGTACCCAGAGTTGGCAGAGTGAGTATAACCTAACTTTAGCTCTCTATGAAGAAGCCGTAGAAGCCGCGTATCTCAATGGCGATTTTATAGCGATGGAGCAATTGGCAGAGGTGGTACTAAACCACGCCAAAACAACACTGGACAAAGTTAAAGTTTACAATAGCAAAATTCAAGCGGCTGTGTCGCGGACAAAGCTCAAAGAAGCGATTAAAATTGGGCTGCAAGTGCTGGAGCAGTTGGGAGTAAGTTTACCAGAAAATCCCAGTCAATTAGATATTCAAAGAGCATTTGAGGAAACTGCTTCACTCTATGCTGGACGGGACATAGAAGATTTAATTAATCTGCCCCAAATGACAGAACCCGAATCACAAGCAGTTATTCATATCATGTCGAGTATATCTTTTGCTTCTTATATAACAGCTCCTGAACTGATGCTGCTCCTGATCGTATCACAGACTAATCTATCTATAAAACATGGTAATGCCACCAGCTCAATCTTCGGTTATGTAGGTTACGGAGGATTTTTGTGTGGAGTCGTTCAAGACATTAATTCAGGTTATAAATTTGGCAAACTTGCTTTAAATTTAATAGAACGTTTAAATGCTACAAAAAGTATAGCAAGGGCATTTGAAGTATTCAGTGTCCATGTAATTTTCTGGAAAAAACATCTCAGGGAAACACTACCAATATTGAGTGAAAGCTATCAAAGCGGAGTGGAAAATGGAGACTTGGAATTTGCTAGTGGGAGTGCATTTTATAAATGCAACGCTTTATATTTTATCGGTCGTGAACTTACGGAACTGCAACAAAAAATAGCAGCATATAGTAAGCTTATCAGCCAACTCAGACGAGAAAACCACTTGAATTGGACTGCAACATTATGGCAGGTAGTCCTTAACTTATTGGGACAGGCTGAAAATCCTACAAGTTTAATGGGTGATGCCTACAATGAGGAGCGATCGCTACGCCGTGCTATTGCAGCAAATGACAGAACTGAACTGTATTTATTATATTTACATAAACTAATCTTATGTTACCTTTTTGGTGAGTATCATCAAGCCGTCGAAAACGCGGCAATGGCAGAACAGTATTTAGATGGTGTGATAGCACAGCTAGTTATACCTATCTTCTACTTTTATGATTCTCTGGCACGTTTGAGATTATTTATTAATGCTTCCAAGTCGGAACAAGAGGCTTGGCTTGAGCGCGTGAACTCCAACCAAGCAAAAATGCAGCACTGGGCGCATCATGCCCCGATGAATTTTCTACACAAATTTAATTTAGTTGAAGCAGAAAAAGCACGATTTTTAGGACAAGTTCTAACAGCAGAAGAGTATTACGAACAAGCGATCGACACAGCCAAGGAGAATGGATATCTTCAAGAAGAAGCCTTAGCTTATGAGTTAGCTGCCAAGTTTTATTTAGAGCGTGGCAGGTTGAGGTTTGCCATAACCTATATGAAAGAGGCACACTACACCTACACAATCTGGGGGGCAAAGGCAAAGATCAACGATTTAGAAGCAAAATACCCACAATTACTGACAAAATCATCGACGGCGAAAAGTTTGACTTCTACAAGTACGATACATTCTACAACTACCACTAACAGTCAGTCCGGCGAAACATTAGATTTAGCTACGGTGATGAAAGCCTCCCAAACAATTTCCGGTGAGATTGTGCTGGATAACTTACTCGATTCTTTGATGAAGATTATCCTCGAAAATACTGGGGCGCAAAAAGGCTTTCTCCTTTTAGAAAAAGCGGGACAATGGGTTATTGAAGCTTCGGGTACTGTTAACTCAGAAAATACCCCCGTGTTGCAGTCACTCTCTCTTGAAAACTACTTACCTGCATCCATCATCAACTATGTTGTCCGCACGAAGGAAACAGTCGTTTTCAACGATGCTGCCAGTGAAATCCCAAATCTAAATGACTCTTATATCAAAGCGCGTCAAACTAAATCTATCTTGTGTGCGCCGCTGATTAACCAAGGTCAATTAAGCGGTATTGTTTATTTAGAGAACAATCTCACCATTGGTGCTTTTACGCCTGACAGGTTGGAAATTTTACAACTATTATCCGGGCAAGCTGCGATCGCCATTACCAATGCCAAACTCTACGCTGAAGTCCGTGAAAGTGAGAGAAGGCTAAAGCAATTCCTAGAAGCCATACCCGTAGGCATCGGAGTGCTGGATGCTAGCGGGAAACCTTACTACGGCAATCGAACGGCTATAGAGTTACTTGGTAAAGGAGTCGTGCCATCAACTACAGCCGAGCAATTGGGAGAGGTTTATCAACTCTATATCGCAGGAACCGATCAACAATATCCGAGTGAGCAACTGCCAATCGTGCGAGCGTTGAGGGGGGAAAGTGCGATCGCAGATGATGTAGAAATCCACCAGCCGGATCGGGTGATTCCCATAGAGAGTCGGGGAACGCCCATCTTTGATGATAAGGGTAACGTTGCTTATGCGCTTGTCGCCTTTCAAGACATCACCGATCGCAAACAAGCACAAAAACTTTTAACGGATTACAATCATATCCTCGAAGCTCAAGTTGCCGAACGGACAGAAGCATTACGCCAGCAAGCCCAAGAGCTAAAACAGACCCTAGAACGCTTGCAACGCACCCAAACCCAACTCATTCAAGCCGAAAAAATGTCGAGTCTGGGGCAAATGGTAGCGGGTATTGCCCACGAAATCAACAATCCCACGAGCTTCATCTACGGCAATATCACTCCTGCAACAGGATACGCACAGGACTTGCTCCACCTCATTGCACTCTATCAGCAGTACTACCCCGAACCTGTTGCAGAGATTGTTGAACAAATCGACGCGATTGAACCCGGTTTTATTGCAGAAGACTTTCCCAAACTGCTGGTATCAATCAGACAAGGTGCCGAACGGATTATGCAGATCGTGCTGTCTTTACGAAACTTTTCCCGTCTTGATGAAAAAGAGTGCAAGCGAGTCGATATTCATCAAGGCATCGATAACACCTTAGTCATCTTACAGCATCGCCTAAAACAACAATCCCATCGCCCGGAAATTCAAGTCATTAAAGAGTATGGCGAACTACCCGAAGTTGAGTGTTATGCTGCTCAACTCAATCAAGTTTTTATGAATATCTTGAATAATGCCATAGATGCTTTAGAAGATGTTCGTGATTCATCCTACTCCCTAGCGCAAGAAGCAGGCTACATCGTTGATAGCAAGGTTGCTGAACTTTGTCGAAGCAATGAACAATCTCCCACAATTTGGATTCGCACTGAAGTAGCTGAACCCAACAGGGTAGTCATCCGCATGGCTAACAATGGTTCTGCGATCAGCCCAGAATTGCACTCTAAAATATTTGACCCATTTTTCACCACGAAACCTGTCGGTAGCGGTACGGGTTTGGGGTTATCTATTAGTTACCAAATTGTGGTAGAAAGACATGGTGGCGAACTGACGTGTCATTCAACTCCGGAGCAAACCACAGAGTTTGCGATCGCGCTGCCAATTACTCAAGCCAAAAAGCCTGGGTAAGGAATACCGATTCTCTATCGGCAGTCGGGTCATTAAATCTATGACTGTCCCCATTTTCCCAGCTAATTGTCCCTTTGGCACATCAGCCAGGCTACTTATTTACAGGGAGATGGTATCGGAATGGTGAAGTAAACAGTTGTACCGATACCTGGAGAGGATTCTACCCAGATACAGCCGCCGTGGCACTCAATAATTTTCTTGCAAATGGCTAAACCGATACCCGTACCGGGATATTCTTTCTCGGTGTGCAGACGTTGAAAAACTTGAAAGATGCGGTCAAAATAGGAAGATTCTATACCGATGCCGTTGTCATGCACTCCAAATAGCCATTCCTCATTCTCTGCTTCTGTACCGATTAGATCCGAGTTTTTTTTTCTCGGTTCAACTGAAATTTTTATTTGAGGGGAAACTTGGGGACGGTGGAATTTGATGGCATTACAAATCAAGTTTTGAAAGAGTTGGGTGAGTTGTGTTAAATTTCCCAGTACAGTTGGCAATTTCTGAGTGGTAATGACAGATTTAGTGGAGTCTAACTCCAGTTCTAAATTTTCTAATACCAATTCTAGAACTGTATTGCAGTCAATGGATTTAAACTCAATGGCATTGGCTTCAATGCGGGCATAGTTCAATAAATCTTGAATGAGCTGCTCCATCCGATCGCCCGCTTCTAAAATGCGACTTATGTAGTGATTCGCCTTTTTATCCAAATGGCTTTTATACTTCTGGGTAAGTAACTGAGCGAACATCTTTAACGTTTGCAAAGGCGATCGCAAATCATGGGAAACGATAGAGGCAAACTGCTCTAAATCAGTATTAGAGCGCCTCAGTTTGGTATTGAGTTCCTGGAGATATAGATTTTGCTCAATAATTTGCTGCTGCTGCCGCACGATAGTCAGTTGATTTTTGACACGGGCTAACACTTCTTGCACCTGAAAGGGCTTCGTAATGTAATCAGCCCCCCCCAACTCAAAGGCTTTTACTTTATCTAAGTCATTATCCAAGGCACTCAAAAAAATGATCGGAATTTCCTGGGTTCGGGCATCAGCTTTTAACTGCTGACAGAGTTGATAGCCGTTGGTAGTCGGCATCATGATATCCAGCAAAATCAGTTCTGGCAGCGTCGTTTGGATACCAATTAACGCCATCTGAGCACTAATGGCATTTTTGACGTTATACCCAGCATCAATTAGGGTAATGGACAACAGGCGCAGGTTGTCCGGTTGATCATCAACCAGTAAAATATAGCCTTGGGATTTATCAGTATAGGAACTAGTCATAACCTATTCGATTGAGTTAAATCCATTATTCGGTCAAACCGAAACTCATCCATTAAATTTGCCAGGGCAATTCCTAAGGGAGCATGAGACTCAGGAATTGCCTGGATGAGTCTTTTCATGCTCTCGGCATCAAGGTTTCGAGCTGCCTGGTGAAGTTGAGCGATCCATTCGACAGGCATCACGGTTAAATCGGTAGAGGTGAGGAACTGAAATGGTGTCGCTGAAATGTCTCTATCTGCGTAGGAAGGGGACACGTCGCAGAGGTAACGCACTCCTAAATGTTGCGCTATTTTTGCCAATATGACATCCTGTTGAACGGGTTTAATCACCACATCGTTGCAACCTGCGGCGAGAAACCCCTCGATTTCCTCTTTAAAGGCACTAGCCGTGATAGCAATAATAACGGTAGCTGGAAAATTCCCCTGACTATTACGCTCTTCCTTTGCCCGAATCAATTGAGTGGCTTCCTGCCCATCCATCACAGGCATTCGCATATCCATCCAAATTAAGTGAGGTTTCCAATTCTCCCACACCACTACTCCTTGTTGCCCGTTTTGGGCAGTTTGCACCTCAAATCCTAGGGGTTGGAGTAAATCGAGTAGGAGTTGACGATGGGTGGTGTTATCCTCAACGATTAAGATCCGATAGGCGGGTTGGTCTGAGGCGATCGCAATCCTTCCTAGTTGTGGTTGGGGTGATAAAATACTAACGGATGCGGCTAATCCCACTTTAACCTCAAATTTAACAGTCGTTCCCTTTGCCACAACGCTTTCAATCGCCATATCTCCCCCCATCATGCGCACAAATCGGCGGCTAATGGCTAAACCCAAACCCGTTCCTGACTGCAAGTTTCTGCCTGTTTCGGTTTGCACAAAGGGTTCAAACAAGCTACTCATCTCTTCAGTTGCAATCCCCAAACCGGTATCCTTCACCGCAAACACCAGATACGATTGTGAATCCCCGCTCTCAACCTGGAGTGAAATGCCACCCTGCTCCGTAAATTTCATCGCATTATCCAATACATTAATTAAAACTTGGCGCAATTTGTTCTCATCGGTGCGCACGTATTGGGGAACATTAGGGCTGCGAGTGCAAGTAAGCTGTAAGCCCTTGTTTGCCGCTTTAAGTTGAAACATCTGTTCTAAGGTGTCGAGCAAGCGATACAAATCGAAGCTCTTTTCCTGCAACACCACCCGACCGGCTTCGATTTTAGACATGGACAAAATATCATTGATCAATGCCAGTAAGTGCTCCCCAGAGCGAGTAATAATATTGAGATGGTTCTGGTGCTGGGTAGATAAAGAGCGATCGCGGCTCATGAGTTGAGTAAACCCTAAAATAGCATTTAGGGGCGTTCTTAATTCGTGACTGATATTTGCCAAAAATTCACCCTTGGCACGATTAGCGGCGGCGCTTTCAGCCGCAGCAGTCAAGGCAGCGTCTTTTGCCTGTTGCAGGGCAACTTCTACCTGTTTGCGCTCGGTGATATCTTCGGCGATACCAGCAATACGGTACACCTCCTCGTGTTCGTTTTGAATGGGAAAAGCGCGATCGCAAATCCAGCGCATCTCCCCATCCGGTCGAATAATCCGGTATTCTTGAGTCGTCGATTGTCCAAAGCGCTGTTGGGTACTAGCAGCCCTTACCGCCTCTTGATCCTCTGGATAAATAGCATCGATCCAGCTTTGCGGTTGGGCATACAAGCTGTTGCAAGACAATCCCCAAATTGTTTCATAGGCTCGACTGACATAAAGCACGGTTTCGGTATCAGGGGAAATGAGCCAAAACACATCTTGAATCGTGTCTGCCAACTGACGGAACCGCTGCTCACTCTCCCGTAGCGCCTCTTCTGCCCGTCGTCGCTCGGTGATATCTCGTAAGGAAACCAGATAAACAGACTCTCCTTGCCATTCGGTTTCAACAATGCTCATTTCACCGACACCCAATTCCCCACGACGGCGAATAATCCGTAATTCGGCAGTATCGCCAATGATGATCGGCAAGCCAAATTCGGCGTCGAGTAGATTGGTTAGGGTGCGGTTAAATAGCTTGGCGGCAGCAGGGTTAGCAAATCGCACGATTCCTTGGCAATCGACAATGAGGATACCATCGGAGGTACGATTGATAATCGTGTTGAGTTTTGCCTCACTTTTTAATAACTCAAGTTCAACCCGCTTCTTATCGGTAATATCAATAGCTGTGCCGAGAGCGAGTTGGGGAGAACCACTAACATTGCGAGTAAACACCACATCCCGCGAATTCAGCCAGCGCCAAGAACCATCGGCGTGTTTGACTCGGTACTCCGTTTCTATCGCTTCACCATCCGACAGTGCCGCAAATTTTTGGGGCAGATTTTCAAGCAGGTGCAAGTCATCTGGGTGCAGATTTTCACGGAAAAAGTGATCGCCGGCTTGCTGAATTTCGGTCGGCGTGTAGCCTAATATCTCAGTACTTTGACGATTCACATAGATATTTTTCCCAGTGGTGAGATCGTAGATATATAAAAGTTGCGGCGACGCATCGGCAATTGTTTCAATAAACAGCTTGCTTTGGCGTAGCTCTGTCTCTACCTGCTTGAGTGGGGTAATATCTGCGGCAGCACCGAGGATTTGTTGGGGTTTGCCATCGGCGGTGCGGGCAAATAAGGTTTCATGGCATTGGAGATAGTGCCACTCCCCAGAAACGTGCCGCATCCGCAGCTCGGCATAGAGGATATCGCCGTCTTGGGCTGTATCCCAGCGTTGGTGTCGGGCGGGTGCTGTCGCTAAATCCTCGGGATGCAAGAGCGTGGGTATTAATGCTGCTCCCATTGCCTCGATTTGTTGGGGGGTATAGCCGAGAAATTCAGCCACTTCCCGGTTGACGTAAACATTGCGCTGTTCGATAAAGTCGAAAATGTATAAGATAACGGGTGTGGTATCGGCAATTTTTTGAATAAAGCGCTGCTTCTCCTGCAAGGTGATTTGGGCTTGTTTGCGATCGCTAATATTCCGATAGGCACTCAAAAAACATAGATTCCCTTGAAGCTTTAACACAGAAGTGGAGATGAGAAGGGTACGGCTTGTGCCATCTTTAGCGCGAATGGTAGTTTCAACATTGCGGCGATTGCTAATCTGCATTACCTCCAAGATGCCCGCCTCAGCCTGTTGGTACTTCTCGACGTCCGGATAAAGCACTGCTAGAAAATTGCCGCAGGCGTTGGCTTCCTCGGCAGTGTAGCCCGTAATTTCTTGCATTTTCTGGTTAAAGATGGTAAAATTACCATGCTCATCGCTGAGGGTAATGCCTTCATCTACTGTGTCAATGACTGTTAGCAATCGCTCGGCTAACGCTTGAATAGCGGCTTCTGCTTGCTGGCGTAAGCGAAGCTCCTCGGAGAGATCGCTAATATCTCGGATCAGCCAGCGTAACCCAACGAGGCGATCCGATGAGTTTTGAATAGCAGAAATAGCGATCGCTACTGTGATCGGTTCTCGCTTTCTCGGTTGCAGGCGCAATTCGCAAAGATAGTTAGTTGGCGGTGTTTTACAAGAGAGTCGGGTAAAGCGATGCAGTTGAGTGAGAAAGGTGTGCCGATCAGCTTTCGTCACATAGAGAATGAGAGGTTTACCAACTAATAAACCTTGAGGCACGTTGAGCAGAGTGCCAGCGGCTTGGTTAGCCTCTTGGATAACACCGCGAGTATCCGTGACAAAATAGCCGTCGGGGGCAAATTCAAATAACTCTTGGTAGCGATGGCGTTCTAATGCTACGGTTTGACGAGTAACCAGCAAGTCCTGATTCTGCTGGTGCAAGTTTTCCAGGGTGATTGAGAGTTGTTGCTCTACATATTGACGTTCTTGGATTTCAGCGGTTAATTGGTCGTTTAGCCGTTGTAAATCGGCGGTACGTTCCCTCACCCGTTGATCGAGTTGAGCGTTTAAAGATTGCAGAGCCGCTTCTGCCTGTTTGCGCTCGGTAATATCGTGGCAGGTGTAAAGCCGTGTTCCCCCCTGAATAGCAACACTTTTGACATTAACCAGTAACGAGTGGGTTCTGCCAAATTTGTCAGTAATTTGCCGCTCGATATTAGAGAGTTCGCCGCAGGTTTGCAGTTGAGTTTCATCAACAATCATGTCTCCCAAGAGGTGATGAATCGTGCCGAATTCCTGGACTTCTGGGTAGGAGTAGCTAAAAATTACGCTGACATTGGGACAAATGAAGGTAAAGAAGCCGTCATTATCGGTGATGAAGACAGCATCGGAAATGGCACCGAGGATAATTTGGTGCAATTCTTCAGATTGTCGTCGCACGTCTGCTTCGACTTGAACGCGCTCGTAAACTTCACAGCTTCGGCATTGAGCTTGGCTTTGGGCAAGGGCATAGGTTAAACGCAGCGATCGCTCTAGTAAGGGGGCGCTTAACTGATTGAGCGGTAAGTAATCGGCAGCCCCCGCCGCCAGTGCCGAGATGCCAGCCTCTGGGGTATCAACCAGCCAAATAACTGGGGTAGGAAAATTGGGTTCTAGCAACGCTGAGAGCCAAGTCTGGCTGATTTCCTCAAAACACTGGGTATGAATTAAATAAATATCACTGGTTCGAGGAGCTTGATCACCTGAGTGGGGAGTTACCCAATCTAGTTCAACTTGAAGGGTTTCAAGCGATCGCAATAAATTATTAATAAGGTCATAGTCCCCTTTGTCGTCATCAACGAGAAGGACACGGAACGCTTGAGAATTCATGGCTTAAAACCTCAAAGCGTGATGAAATCAGACAATCACCTCAATAAGAGAACCGTTATCATAACGTGAGGAGAAAGGGGTAGCTATAAGACCCAAGCTAAACCAAATATTATAGCGTGGGATACATAGACTGCTCCCTAACTTAACTTTAGAGGACTCAATGTCCTGAAACTTATTAAGAAAGGCAACGTAGTACTGGAGACTGATTTCAAACCTAAAAAACTGTTGCATTATCAAAATTAGGTTTATCCTTTGTCGCCCTAAAAAATGTTTTCTTTGACTCAGAACAGTTCTCGGCAGCGTGAAATCCTGGAAGTCGTCTTCCGCAACGGCTGGGACTATATGCGGAGACTCCTCACCGGTGGCAAAACAGACGAACCCCAACTCCCACCTCCGGCTGTCTTGCGTAATGTGCTAACTGAATTGGGCCCCGTCTACGTGAAGCTGGGGCAGTTATTGAGTACTCGTCCCGACTTATTACCCGCCGATTACATTGATGAACTCTCAGAACTCCAAGCGAACGTACCACCCGTAGCCTGGAGTGAAATCGAAATTCTGCTTCGGAAACAACTGCGACAGCCTTTAGAGGAAGTATTTTCCTACATCAACCCGCAATCGGTGGCGGCGGGTTCAATCGCTCAAACTCACCGTGCTACCTTAAGTAATGGTCAAGATGTGGCGCTAAAGGTACAGCGTCCCGGCATTGATAATGTTGTTCCTCAAGATATTTCTCTCATTAAAGGGTTGGCAGAGTTAGTCTCTCGCACAGAGTTTGGACAAGATTATGATGTAGTCGCATTAGCCGAGGAGTTTACCACCGCTCTAGAAGCTGAACTTGATTTTACCCAAGAAGCCACTTATGCTGACCAGTTGCGGCGCAATTTATCCGTCAGCCGCTGGTTTGACCCCACTCAGATTGTAGTCCCCCGCATCTATTGGGATGTCACAACCCGAAAGCTAATCGTGATGGAATGGCTGGAGGGGATACCCATTTTGCAAGCAGAGTTTTCAGCCTTGCAAAACAGAAACATAAACGAGGAGGGCAAGATTCGGCAGCAAGAGATTACTACGCTACTGTTTCGTGCCTTTTTCCAGCAGATTTATATTAACGGTTTCTTCCACGCCGACCCCCATCCTGGCAATTTATTCTATCTCAATGACGGTCGTGTCGCCATTTTGGATTGTGGGATGGTCGGACGGTTAGACCCCCGCACCCAGCAGATTTTAACAGAAATGCTGTTGGCAATTGTAGATCTAGACGCCCAGCGCTGCGCTCAACTCACCCTGCAACTGTCTGAGGCAGGTCAACCCGTGAGTATGTCGCGCCTGGAAAACGACTACGATACCATGCTCAGAAAATACTACAACCTGAGCTTATCGCAAATCAACTTTAGTGAGGTATTCTACGAAGTCCTTGAGCTTGCCCGGAATAATAAAATTCGGTTGCCCAGTAATATGGGATTGTACTCGAAATGTTTGGCTAACTTGGAGGGTGTTGCTCGTACCTTTAACCCAGAGGTTAACCTCCTCAACGAAGTTAAACCTCTAATGACTGATTTGTTCCGGCGTCAGTTACTCGGAGACAATCCTGTACAAACCTTTCTGAGAACGGCTCTAGACATTAAAAGTCTTTCATTGCAATCCCCGCGCCAAGTCGAGTTGTTTTTAGACCGAGTGACTTCCGAAACCCTGAAGTGGAATCTTTCAATTCGAGACATCGAACCCTTGCGTCGCAGTCTAGACGATTCGGCAAATCGACTCTCCTTTAGCATTGTAGTCGGTTCCTTGATTATGGGAGCCGCGATTATTTCTAGGGGAGCCCAGGCAAACCAGTTATCCGTGATTAGTAATGTCCTGTTTACGAGTGCCAGTCTTTTAGGGTTGTGGCTGATTGTCAGTATTCTGAGGTCGGGGCGGTTAAAGTAAATGTGGAAACTGTGGGGAGTGGGGAGTAAAATGCGATCGCTCTCAACCACCAATTATCGCCCTCTTTAACTCTGGAGAGAGTATAATCGGCACTCAGCCTTGTATCCTATGACCCCGTCAGAGCGATCGCATCTGGAAAAATCACCCTTGTTACTGGGGTATCACGGGTTGAGCCGTAGAATACTTCCGTAATAACTCAGCAACCTCTGGATTGTACAACCGCAAATAGTTCCAGTAATTCTCAAAAACAGCCTCTACATATCCCTTCGTTTCAGGAAATGGAATCTTTTCAATAAAGGCATCCGGATCAGTAAACCCATACTGCCTGACCCATTTCGCCACATTACCAGGACCGGCATTGTAACTAGCAACCGCCAATAGGGAATGGTTACTGTATTCCTGGTGAGTGTGATCCAGATACCAAGTGCCTAATTTGACGTTATCATCTGGATTTTTCAAATTGTAGTCTTTCAAAGAAATTTTCTCAGCAATCCACTCACCTGTTCCTGGCATAACCTGCATCAAACCTGTTGCACCCGCAACCGAACGAATTTCCGGTTCAAACCGCGACTCTTGGCGAATTAGACCGGCAACTAGTAAGGGATTGAGTTGGCGTTGTCCAGACCAATTGACAATTTGCTCCTGAAATGGTAATGGGAATAAAGTATACCAGTAAGCGGGTTCAGAGCGCAGTGCTTGCCATTGCTCCCGTTCTTCCGGTGTGTCTCGCAGGCTTAGATTCCAAACTTGATTGATGCCTTTGAGATTCTCTCCAATTCCCAACCGAATCAAACCATCAGTAAATTGTTCGGTAACGGTTGGCTCTTGGCGGTTCTGAAATTCGGTTTGCCAAACTGCCCAAGCATCTCGTTTTTGACCAAGCTTGTGGAGTTCTTTTAATGTATCAGAACCCGCAGGAAGAACCGCTCGCGTTGGTGGTTGAACCACGCTTGGGTTCATATTGCGCACAGTGGTAAAGTCGCCGACATCCCAGCCTAACAATAGGGCAGACCGCCACGCATAGTAAGATTCTGGATACTGAGCTAATACGTGTTCAAATGATTCCTTGGCTTCCTTCTGGCGTCCCAGCTTAGTCGCCCATCTCCCCACCCAAAAGGCGGCTTCTGGTGCTAAGGGACTATCGGGGCTGTCGATAGTAATCGGTTGCGCCCACTGCCAAGCTTCGACTGACTTGCCTTCTGCTGCCTTAGCTTTCGCTATCTTCCACCGATACTCAGCGGCGGTGTCAGAACTGGCATATTGGGTTAACACTGACTGACGCGCTTCGGCGGCGGATTTAGAACTGCCCACCGCATCCAAAATTTCGGCTTTGGTGAGTAAGGCTTCTGCTGCTTCATCAGGAAACTTGCTGATGACTAGATCGAGGTAGGGCAGTGCTTCCTTTGAGGGTAAAAGACTAGCCAGACGCCGCAACCCCAGTCCGGTTTCCTTGGCATCTGGGAATTCGCGAATAAGCTGTTGGTATGCCGCTTTCGCTTCAGTTCTCTGCCCTTGCAGGTGATAGCCTCGACCTGCTCGATAGGCATTACGGGGAGTTCGGGGGGCTTTGGCGTAGGCTTTCCCCGCTTTACCATACTCCCAGGTTTCCCAATAGCCAAAGGCGATCGCTTCCCAGTCTTCTGATTTCAGTTGAGAGGCATACTCATTCACCAGGCGATCACGTATTGCCCCCGTGTCTGGAGTATCTGGGGTATACTTTGCCAAAATTAACAGTAAATTCAGTTGTTTGGGATTTTCTTTCAACCGCTGGCGAATAATTTCCTGGGTACTCGGATGAGAGGGAAATTGTGCGATCGCTTGATTCCAGTATTCAGGATTCGATTTCCCCAGCACGTACAGCGCTTGAGCGGCAGCGGGTTCATTCGGATAAGTTGTGAGAATATCTTGCCAAGCTTGTTGAGCTTTGGCAGTATCGCCCATCACTTCATAGGCTTGGGCGCGTTTGAGGGCAACTTGAGATGCCAGTATCGGATAGTCTGTCTCCAGTCCTTCCAGCCATTTGAGCGCGGCTTCTCCCTGCTGTTGTTGAATTAAATCCGATGCCAACAGGTAGCGGGCGCGATGCTGATCGAAAGATTTGCCGCCAGAGGCAATTTCTTCTAGTTTGGCTGCCCTAGCTTCAGGGGACAGGGATACCAGCGGCAGAACGGCTGATTTGGCGTCTTTTTCAGTCGGGCTTAATAGATTTTGAGTGGTTTCGCCACCAATCCATTTCTCTAGTAAACCTGTCTTTTTAATCATGAGCAGTGATGAGCCAAGCAGGGTAAATACCAGCAGCCCTGCCCCAACTGCCACAGGAATTGTATGTTTCCGTACCTTTAGCATTTATCCTCGTTCGCCCAATACGAATACAACATAACTGTTTTATATTTTGACTGTCTATTACCGAGTTAGTGCCAGATCAGTGTAGATGAAAGAATTTTTTCCATTCCCGCTACCCAAGTCGTAGAGACTATCATCCGAACTCACCCCTGCTAAAGCAAGCATGGCGGCGACAACTTCCCCAGATGTCGGGAGGAAGCCTATATTGGGAGGGATACCCTTTGTCGATAGGTTTCTTTTAGGCGATTTTACCCAGTTCAACCTAACCTACAGCCGCGATCGCACCGATGTTACAGTTACCGCCAGAGGAGTTGACTCGCCTGCTGTTTAACCTTTCCCGTGAAGAACTGTTGGTTTGGGGATGTGTCTTGGCGAGAAGAATAGCATCTAGCTTGTTCCTTTAGTAAATGGCGCTTTAGAGTATAGAGTGTGGCTGGGATATTGAAAACACTGAATCTATGCAGAAAAATCTCATCAAGATTGATTTCGGACAAGTTGATTTGTCGTCTTTGGAAACGGAAGAGGACTTTCGCAAAGAAGCAAAAAGATTGCTGCCAGAGGCTCTCGTTCAGGTAGGCGAAGCAATGGGTGAAGAGACATGGAACGCATTGCAACAAGGACAAAAAGGTTCAGGTTTGAAAGTAAGCACCTCGTCTAGCGAGAAGCGCAAGTTTGTAAAAGACGCGGGGAGAAATTACCAAAGAGGGGCGACTGCTAGAGATAGAAAAGAAATTGAGGACTATATCGTGCAGCAATTACGCAGTTATGAAGAATAACGCTAGCTGAGGCAGAATTAGGGTTTTAGCTCCTTCCTGGGCTTAAGACCCTAGACTTATTCTTGCTTTTTGGCGCATCCATTTCTTGCTTGATGACGCTGACTGTGAAAATCGAGAGCGCAATCCCGAATTTGGCGATCGCCCTTTCATTTACCTGGAGCAATTGCTTCTGCAAGATCTTGAGCTGTAGCACCTGTGGAGAGCAAGGCTCGAACTAGCAGATCTAGTGAAACAGACGGATCGCCTGCTTCCATTTTGGCAACCCTCGATTGACTGGACTTAATCCGCTGGGCGAGAGCCTCCTGAGAAAGCTGTTTGCTGAGCCGAAGCTGCTTAAGACGCTTACTCAGTGCCAGCTTCAATTCTATGTAGGTGGCTTCTTCGGGCGAAAGTCCGAGAAAGTCTGAGGCATCTCCAATGCTCCAGCCTGCCGCTTCTAGACGTTGACGTTTAGCTGCATCCATAACCAGAGTGACTTTATTGAACCTCAAAGTTCGTCATACTGCTTTAGCCGTTTTTTACAGTTCTCAATGACTTGAGATGGGGTTTTGTTGGTGGTTTTGTTGAATACATCTAAGATGACAATAGCATCTTCGTCAATTCGGTAGATGATTCGCCAACTCTTGTCCTTGTCGTTGATGCGTAAAGAAAATGAGCCATTAGAAAACCAATGGCTCATGAAGAGATTGTCTAAGCTGAGTAATTGTCTTCAGCACTAAAAGCAAAACTTGCCCACAATCACACCGCCAACGGCAATCATGACGATACCAGCCAACATTCCCATGCCAACAACAGAACCAATTGCTGCAAGTGCAGAGGTGATGCCAGCAGCGCTTAATCCAGGAACCCCAAGGAAATTAATTAGCGTACCAACACCAGCAATAACCTTGATAATTGCCCAACCCAAACCAGAAATTTCTATCATGTTTATCTCCTAAACTTCAGATTTCCAGTACAAATTGCATTCAGCAGCTAGCTCTTACTAAGTAGTAAAATACTTGAGCTTGCTGTTACTTGGATCGAATCATGAACGCTTGACTAATTACTTATTACCGCCCGTTAGCCAATTCCATGCATGGTAAACAGCAACACCACCAGCTACAGCTCCTGCGACAGGCGCTGCTGCTGTCATAGCGATTCCCGCTGCCATACCACCACCAACTACCGAGCCAATTGCAGCTAAGCCGGAAGTCATTCCTGCTGCACTCAGACCAGCCACACTTCCAGCAGCGGAAACCGCTCCAAGAGCTGCTGCGCTGCCTGCGACAGTACCACTAACAATACCTGTTCCAGCCGCTAAGACTTCTTCTGGTTTCATGTTCTTATTTTCTACCTTTGCAAAAGTAATTGAACTTAATTTTGTGGACTATTGAAACACTCCCAAGCCTTTGCCGACTCCAAAGCCAAACAAACAACCAGCAACTACGATGCCTGCAACTGGCAACGCAACAGTTGTTGTTGTGGTAAACCCTACAACACCTAAAATCCCAGCAGCCGGAGCTGTAATCGTAGCTACGGTTATTGAGCCTGTACCTGCGGCTGTAGCCGTGCCTGCAATAGTGGCTAGAGCCTTCACATCATCTTCTGACATGGTTATTCCTTTTTGTGAAATTACTTTGCTGGTAGCTTCATCCCTTGAACCTCAGTGTATGTCGTGCTGTTTGACTGAGGTTTGTGTGTCACTTATTATCATACGCCACTGGAATGTAAAGTAGGTTTGCAAAAGTACGAAATCGCATGAAGAGTTTGCGATCGCATCTACAGACATTTTGACTCAGGAATACTTACCAAAATTTTTGCGCTATTTTGCCGATGCCAGATAGGTGTTATAAGGTTAGTAAGAACACATCGAATAACGTAGCTTCAATGGTTGTGAAGCTTGATTGAAGATTTAGCGAGACTCTCCTGATAGCTGTGGAACATACAGAAAACGTTAGCTAGATATCAATGACCCGCATGATTGGCTTCACCCCTGGCAGTACGGTGATGTGTCTAATGGGCAACCCTGTATATTTAGTCAAAGGAAGCTACTTATGTTCAGCCAACGTTTTTAAAACAGAGGAAGGTTAATGGGATTTTCAGCGGATGTTGCAGAGAAAGCGTTATTGGACTGTGGAAGAAGCTGCTGTATATGCCATAGATTCCGTGGTATGAAAACGGAATTGCACCACATTATTCAAAAATCAGAGGGAGGTGCTGATACTTATGACAACTGCATACCCCTTTGTTTTGATTGCCATGCCGAGGTAAAAGCTTATAATCCAAAACACCCTAAAGGAAGGCAATACACTAACTCAGAGTTAAAACAACATAGAGATAGATGGTACAACAAAGTAAGAAATAATCAGTTTATTACAACAACTCCAGAGCATATGGAGTTAGACCGGAAATTATTCATTACAATCCGGAAAATGCTGCCAAGTAATAACTCTATTCTCTTTCTTAGGAAACATGATTTTGCTGGCTCTTCGTTTGCGTTAGAGTACCTCGAAGACTTAAAGAATTTTAACAACGTTTGTGAATTTCCAGAATTTGAGTTTATAGATGCAGACCTGGAAACACTTAGGGCAAATCTTGACCATTGCATCTTTAGTTTTTTGATTGAAATTGGTCGTAATACTTTTCCTGAGGATTCAAACGATGGTAAAGTTCGCAATAGAATTCCTCAAGAGTGGAAACATAAACAGTGGGAGCGTTTTTGGGACGCGGCAGACAAAATTAATGAGTTAGCTAAGGAAGTAGTCTCCAGTTACAATCAACTCATACAGCAGGGTCGTAGAAAGCTAGGAGTAGAATAAAAATTAGTGTTGAGAGGTAGTTGTGCAAGAGTTAAGGAAATGGTTCTATAATCCTTGCTTTTGTGTGACTTGTTTAACTGGTAGATGCAAGCCATAGCAAACAGAGGTGAGCAATAGGATACTCTCAATCACGCCAGAAGTCAGCGCAGATAGCACTTGAGAAGGGAAAAGGGCGATAACCCTATTGGGATGCTGGGCGATCAGCTTGGTGCTAGCCACGCTTCGCTCTACGCATTAGCGAAGCGGTAGCGATAGCTCTCGCGTTAGCGACGAAGGAGCGTCGAAACGAACGTCAGCTATGCCGAAGGCTTTACGCTGGTACTCTCATGCGATCGCTTTTTCCCAACTATGCTCGCCGAGCGATTGCTTACGGCACCAGCGTAGCTGATCGCTAAAGATACCATTGAGTAGAGAAGTGCAATCCAACTAACAGAAGTGACATTTAAAGAAAACTATCCCAAGAGCCACCCATGTCAACCAAGCAACTTACTGATTATTTCAACTTTCTTACCCCTGGCGATATTCGACTCAAAGGCTCAAGAATCGGCATTGAAACTATCCTTTATGAGTACATCGATCGCGGTCACACTCCAGAGGAAATTGCTCAAACCTACACAACATTGACCCTCGAACAAGTCTACGCCACAATTCTTTACTATTTACAAAACAAAGAAACCATCAGTGCTTACATGAAAAACTGGATAGAACACGGTCACAGAATGAGAGAACAACAGCGACTTAATTCCCCACCAGTTTCCGAAAAATTACGGCAACTGAGAGCGGAAAGAAAAGCCAAAAAACAAGCTAATGACTCTAAAATATCTGATTGATGAGAATGTGAACCCTATCTATCCCAATCAAATTAGACGACGAGAACCTGATCTAGTCATCAAGGTAGTAGGAGAGCCAGAAACGCCTCCGAAAAGCACACTCGATCCAGAAATTCTCTACTGGTGTGAAGAGAATAATTTTGTGCTGGTAACCAATAACCGCACCTCTATGCCAGTACACTTGGTTGAGCACATGGCGCTAGGTCGTCATGTGCCAGGTATTTTTATTCTGAATCCTAATTTAAGCGTCGGCGAAAATCTTGAAGAATTGATATTAGCTGCTCTTGCCTCTGAAGAGGATGAATATCAAGACCGCATTGTTTACCTGCCTTTGCCGTAATATCTGTGTAGGGCGCGATCGCTTTTAAGCTGATATGCCCTAAAGCGCGATCGCATATCACCCAGTCTGTGTTAGCTCTATTCATAACGTACCAACTCAACTCGAACATCTCACGCCTCACCCTCAAAGAAGCCATTCACCGTGTCAACAAAATCGACTGGCGCATAACTCCACCCATCTGGAAAAATTAAGAGCTAACTCCCGATAGACGCACAATGGCGATCGCACGCTCTACCCTGTAATAGCACCTTTCGTCTTTTCCCTATGCATCAAGCACCTCACAACACCTATCGCCGCAAAGAAATTCTCCGGGGTATTCTTGCCGTGTGTATCATCATCGTCGGCATCACCCACTTCCTCAAACCAGAGCAATATGCACGTATCGTCCCGCCCCCCTTTCCCCCCTTAACCTCCGTCTACCTGAGCGGGTTCTTCGAGATTCTCGGCGGCATTGGCTTAATGATTCCCTTTGTCAGCGTGACAGCAGCATGGGGACTCATCGCCCTGTTTATCGCCGTGTTTCCTGCCAACATCTACATGACGTTGCACAACATCAACATTGATGGAATTCCCCAAAATCAATTACTGTATTGGGCAAGACTACCCTTTCAAGCCGTATTTATTGCCTGGGCTTACTGGTACACTCGCCACCCTGAAACACAACGCGGCGCATCCCAAGTCGCTGAAGAGGCAGAGCCTTTAATTCATCAATAGATTCTAGAAAACCACCCGTTCCCCCTACAAGTAAGGCTGCATCGAGAATGCCAAGAAAGTTAGCGGCTTGAGTATTAAGGAGCCAAGGTGGTGTAGTTGAATTCTACAGATGTGAACCCCTCGGCTTCCACCGTTACAATTTGTTCCTCATGACCCGATAGCGAGAACTCACCCCGACGAGATTTGGGGAAATCCGGTTGAAGCGTGTAGGTTCCCGGCTTCAGGGTAATGCGGAAGTTTCCCTCTGTATCGGGTTGAATGCTGCTCACTTTACGCCCTGTCTCATCAAATACGCTAATTGTGACCCGACTCGGATGAACTATCGGTGTAACCCACTCAACTCCGACTGGTATAGCCCCTGGCATTGTTGTTGATATTGAACGTCCCTCTACCCCCGTTGATAACTCACTCTCCTGGGAACGAGAATTATCTTCTTGCTCTGAAGAGTCTACTGGTGGTTGCGTCGCCACCCACTCTCTGATGCGATCGTTATACCCATCCCTGCGTCCCAAAATGGAATCATCAACAATACAACCCGCGATCGCAACAACTGGCAACCCCGTTTCCTGATCAACGGCTGTACCACCGGGTTCCCGCAAACCCACCGTATAGATGCTGGGTTTGCCATTAGCAATATTCGCTTCAGCTTCACGCCGACCGTTTTGATAAGCACTTTGATAGTCTTTAGGCTTCACACTCTCTGCTATCGCTTCATCGGAGGAAGTTGGGGGTAAAGGAGTGGTAGTTTGATTAGATGTCTCTCCCGGCACAGGGGTAGTTATTGCTAATACCAGTCCGGCACAGAATACGATGTTACGCCAATAGGTTTTCATCTTGGAACTGTTCTCTACTTCTTACACTCCGGTTATACAAGCTCACTCCCAGGAATGTTGACCCTGTATCGGAAACGGCAACGGCTATGTTTGCCAACCCTGTTGCAAAAGGTTGAATCGTGATGCACTACCCACGCAAATAATCTGGAATCTCCTCGGGAATTACCCAATGAGAAAGCCAACAGACATCAGGAGAAACCCTTTTACCTTTTTGCTTGCGGAAATTACTGAAATGATCAGAGCTAGGCGGTTAAAACCGCAGCTACACAAACAAAACCCGCCTGCGCGGGTTTCAGCAACCTTAATTTTTCGTTAGTCCGCGCAGGCGGACTTAGTTTTTATAGCCGCGACTTCCAGTCGCTAGGGCTTAAATTGACACTGATGAAGCCTTGCGCCCAACATATAACCCAGAACCCGGACTTCTTGGTTGAAATCCTGATTGCGGAATGAAGTTTATTCAAAAGTGGGGTATCTGCCGGAAATCAGGACTAATTTTCAGAATTGTCTGGTAGTTGTTCTAATACTTCCGGTGCAATGCCAGCCAAATACTCATCCTTAAACTCAACATATATCTCCAAGGCTTTCTGCAAATTTGCCCTTGCCTCGGCATAGTCTTCTTGTGCTTCTGCCAGCAATCCTAAACAGTGGTAGGTGCCAGCACTCCCGTAGCGATCGCCAAATTCGAGATAGATATCCAAGGCTTGTTGGTAGTAAACCCTTGCCTGTTCATACTCTCGCAATTGTTGGGCAACGATTCCCAACTGGTGGTAGGTACTGGCACAATTGTAGCGATCGCAAAATTCGAGAGTGATATCCAAGGCTTGTTGGTAGTAAACCCTTGCCTGTTCATACTCTCGCAATTGTTGGGCAACCATTCCCAATTGGTGGTAGGTACTGGCACAATTGTAGCGATCGCCAAATTCGAGCTTGATATCCAAGGCTTGTTGGTAGTAAACCCTTGCCTGTTCATACTCTCGCAATTGTTGGGCCACGATTCCCAATTGGTGGTAGGTGCTGGCACACTCGTAGCGATCGCCGATTTGTTGCTCAATCTCTAAACACTGCTGATAGAAGTCTCGTGCCTGTTGAAATTGCCTCAATTCGAGGTAAGTATTGCCCAGGTTAAACAAAGAAACATCTTCGCCGCGACGGTTCTCTAGCTTCTGGGAAATCCTTAATGATTTTTGATAACAATCAATTGCTTTATCAAATTCTCGTTGCTGGTAATACGCTTGTCCTAATGAGTTGAGAACTTCAGCGTAAAAGGCTGACTCTTCGCCATTCAGTAGTTTGACCGCTTCTGCTAAATAATCTCTTGCTTTTCCCGGATTCTTCTGATTTAAATAAGCAACCCCTAGCTGATGCAAGATATTACTACATTGGCGGAGATTGTCGCCTGTTGCCTGATGTCCTGTGGGGTTATAGTCCATTAACAGGCGGTGTAATAGATCGATGCGCTCTTGCTCTGCGGGAGTCGCTAATCGAGTAATTCCTCTTGCGTTCTCAGCCTTTGCCGTTTGAGCGATCGCATAATCTTTTGTGGCTGGAGTGGTTTTAAACCGAAAAATTCCCGACTTCCACGCCCAAAAATCAGGCGCAAATTTGGCTAACCGAGTGATGGCATAGTCGGGCAAAATAAATAATATGGGATGGGGAACGGTTCTTTTATAAGCATCGCGGACAAAGTTGAGGTCTTGTAAAACGGGAGGATAGTCTCCAAAGACACCAATCGACTTTTCTAGTCCGCCCACGATCAGAACTAACTTTTTGTCATGTTCTCTCTCAATCGTTGGTAAAATTTTTATAATTTCATCCCGGATAAAGCGCAAATTCGGGTCGAATAGATTCAGGGTAACGAACTGAATATTGCGGCATTCTGGACTAATCTTTAGTGCCTCAATTAATAACTCAGCATCTGGTGGAAAATTCACCTCCACCAAACCCAGGGTAAACTTTTCAGCAAAGTCTACAAACGTGAGCAACTCAGCAAATTCCTGTTGATTCGCTGCGATGAAGTGTCCGATTTCTGCATTAAGGTTGCCCGGAAATAGCTGACTCGGTAGCTTTTTGGAAGAATTCATTTCGCTTCACCACAGGGTTAGGATAATTCCATCGTTTGTCGCCGTTGTATTCCAAAACCGAGGTATTAAAGAGCATCAACTGACCAATCTCATCTTTGCTCACATTCTTAGTCAGGCATACTTGGGCTAATAAAGGATAATGTTCTTCAGGAATAAAGCGTTCAAAGCTAAATTGCTGTTGTTTAATTGCATAGGTAACATCATCAGCGTCAATTTTGGGATGCTTTTGTGTACTCGCTCGTTGGCAAGCGGTTCGCATCATCTGCATTAATTGTCGAACATGTCCCCCACTCGCTTTTGCCATCTTCAGCAACACGTCACGAGATGCAAATACAGCATCAATATCTACGCGCTTTTCAATCAGACTAGCAACCGCATCGAGTCCAGCTTGGTTATAGTTTAAGTCACAGCGATCGCGTTCAAATTCATAAATATTCACCATAGGTACGATATGGGGGTCGCTTTCCCACTGTTTCAACGGGTTTTTAGGTGAGCAAAGGACGGAAATGGGGACAGTATAAATCAGAGTACAGTGCAGTTCTTGTAACTGAGCCGCATAGTCAAGAAATAAATGATCGGCAACAGCCAGAGGAACCCGATCCAAGTTGTCAAAAATAATCAGCAATCCCTTACATTGAGGAAATTTACTTCTAATTTTAATGTAAGCATCCCCCAACAAAAGGTTAATATCAGCCTTCAGACGTGATAAATCTTTTTCTAAGGTTTGACGAATCGTAGTTTTTTGCTTTTCCGACCCTTTGATTTGGGCAAGTAACTTGACGAGCAACTTGGCGATAAATGGAGCTTGGGGTCCGAGTGTCGCTTCTCCCTCGATACTGACAGACTTTTCAACGCTTTGCTCATCTTCTTTGGTAATGTCCTTAAACCAAGATTCAAAGTTTTTCAGCAATTGAGCATCAAAACTTAATCCTAATTGACGAAGCTCAAACTCGACTTGCTTGATAACAATTAAATATAAATCTGTATACCGAGCATCATTAATATCGGTTTCTTCATTAACTTCTAGATAAATAACGCGGTAATTTTCTTCCCATAGCTTCTGAATGCGTTTCAACTCTGTACTTTTGCCACACCCTCGATGTCCGGTAAACAAAATCGTACAAAAATCTGCGGGTTCTTGAAAGTCTAAAATCGTACTCACGCTATCAATTGCTGAGGTTTTACGGGCTGCTGATAAGTCCACATAGTACCGCTCCATTTCTTCAGGCTCTAGCGGCTCAACGCTACAAACTTGAAAGGCAGCTTTTAGGGTATTAGCAAGTGGATAATTAGATGAGGTCATTGAATTTTGGACTAACTTTATCGATAGAACTTAGTCAAAACTAAATTTTAGGCGATCGCCGTACTACATTTATATAGTAAAAACAGTAAAGCACACTCGACCCAGAAATTCTCTACTGGTGTGAGTGATGCACTACCCACGCAAAGAGTCTGGAATCTCCTCGGGAATCACCCAATAATAAAGCGTGGATTCTTCAAACGTCTTTATTTCTATCACCTGTTCTGGCTGCCAATCCCCCATATCAAAATCATGGGACACCACCCGCGTTCCCGGTTTGAGCTGGTGAAATAGCTTGGGTCGCAACTTGAGATTAAGATGAGGTAGCAGGTAGAGAGTAACAACAGTAGCCTCGCTGAAATCACTCTCGAACAAGTCCTGCTGGCGAAACTCCACGCGATAGCTTACTCCCGCCTGTTTAGCATTCTTCTTGGCTTGCCGGATGCGTACTGGATCGATATCAATACCAACACCACGAGTACCGAACTCTTTCGCTGCTGCGATCGCAATTCGTCCGTCACCGCTACCCAAGTCGTAGAGAATATCATCCGAACTCACCCCTGCTAAAGCAAGCATAGCGGCAACAACTTCCCCAGAAGTTGGGAGGAAGCCTATATCCGGTTTGGGCTGGGTCATAAGGTGTTAATTTTGTTCTTGGTTGAGGTTTCGGGTTTACTCGTATCTTGCACTACCCCCCTAACCCCCCTTGCCAAGGGGGGTAAAGGACAATTGAGAACATCAGGTGCAAGAGCTGAATTTGCTTATTCCTGAAGTTTTGACACATCAAACACGGCATTTGTCAAGTCAGCGCCTTTAAACGAAGTTCCCGAAAAACTTCTAATGTCTCTGGCAACGAAGGTAAGGGAGTTCATCGTCAGTCTGAGAAAACCTAAAGATAGGATGCCCCAGACAACTCCCCCTACCAGTTTTTGCACACTTAAAAACGCGATCGCTATTGTTCCAACTAAAAATGCAAACCCATACCCCGCTACAGCCCCAGCAACTGAAACGGCAACGGCGACTAACCTATTTCTAGCTCTAAAACTGATAACCGCCATTACCATTCCACCCAGCACCGCCGCCGCAGTTGCGATTTGTGGGTTGTTCCCTGTGGTGCTTCCTCCATAGAAGAAACCGAGTAAAGCGCCGGACGCCGTTCCAGACATCACCGTTGCTATCCGTCCGGCAATAGACTTGGTGCCAGTGATACCCCTAATTCCTGAGCCTACCCCGGCAATACCCATACTTATATATAAAGCTAGAATATAAGCCCAAGCGGGTTCTCCGGGAGTCCGACCCAAAGAACCGAAAATCATACGAGCGATCGCATCTACTGCTAATAACGCCACGACGACTGCAACCCCTACTACAGTTATGAACTGTCGGGGCGTTTGACCGACTTTGACTCGCTCAAAGTTAGCTCCCTGCAATGAAGCATAGCTAAAATCACAACCTCGAATATCCGAACCACTGAAGTCTGCACCGTTGAGGTTTTGACCTTTGAACGAGTGGTTGCGTAAGTCTTGGTTAGCAAACTTGAGAGGGTGCGAATGGAGCATGAGTACAGGAAAATGAATCACCGATACCGGATTCACTGGAAGCGATTTTTGGTCATTGCTGGAATGGGCGTATTGGCAGTACCACTGATACTCTACAGCAGGCTACATATCCTACGTCCACTCCAGACGAATGTAGAGCAAGTGCTGTTTCAAGGGATTGTTTACAAACGGGATATCCGGTTATCATCCCGCCCAATTGCGATTCATATCGTCACCGTTGACTTGACGACACCGGGAGTTAAAGCGTTCGTCACCCCAGGAACGCCAACTCCAGACGAGATGGAAACGACTGCACGGACTACATCAGAATTTGTCAGGGAGTTTAAACTGCAATTGGCAATCAATGGTAACTTCTTCTATCCCTTCCGCGAACAGACTCCTTGGGACTACTATCCTCACAGTGGCGATCGCACAAATGTGGTAGGACAAGCTATCTCGAATGGATACCGTTACTCGCCGCCTCAAGCGAACTGGCCCGTGTTGTGCTTTTTAGAGAGCGATCGCGCCCAAATCGTTGAACGGGGAGAATGTCCAGAGGGTACAATGCAAGCGGTTGCAGGTAACAGTATTTTTATTAACCGTGGCGATCGGGTAACTGCAAGTTTCTCCGGGCATGGCAATGATAAACCCTATTCACGGATAGCAGTAGCCCTTGATAAAGAGGGGCAGAAATTGTGACTCCTTCGCTGTAGATGGTAAGCAACCCCTCTACAGCGAAGGAGTCACTCTGGCTGAGTTAGCGGAGATTGTACTTGAATTAGGCGCTTATATAGCATTTCCTAGGCGAGCTTCTGGCAAAATTAACATAGCATCACCAAAAGAATAAAAACGATAATCGCAAGCGATCGCTTCTCGATACAAATCCAGCAAGCGCTGACGCCCAATTAAGGCACTAACCAGCATCAACAAGGTAGAGCGCGGTAAATGGAAGTTAGTAATCAACCCCTCCACCACTCGCCACTGATAGCCTGGATAGATAAACAATTCCGTCTTGCCACAATACGGCTGTAATTCTCCACCCGCAGCAGCTCCCTCCAAAGCTCGTACCACCGTTGTTCCTACCGCAATCACTCGTCCTCCCGACGCTTGAGTTGCCCGAATTTTTTCTACTGTTGATGGAGGAACTTCTAGCCACTCGCTATGCATTTGGTGATGGGTAACATCCTCTATCTCCACCGGTCGAAACGTACCGACACCAACGTGCAACGTTACTGACGCCTGCTGAATTCCCCGTTCGCGGCACTCTTTTAATAACTCTGGCGTGAAATGGAGTCCAGCCGTGGGAGCTGCAACTGCGCCCGGTACTTGAGCGTACACTGTTTGATACTGTTCCGGGGTGGCTTGCGTGTTAGTAATGTAGGGGGGTAAGGGAATTTGCCCGTAGTGTGCTAACAACGTTGTTAGAGACAAGCCGATGGGTATGTCGAACTGCAACAGACGCCCGCTCGTCGCTTCATCTCGTGCCACAACCGTCGCTGTGATGGGGAGGGGTGAAGAAGTTTCCTGATTCCCTAATGGGGAAGATTCAACGGGTTGGTGCGGTTCAAATAAAATCGTCGAACCGACTTTGAGACGCCTACCCGGTTTCACAAGAGCCAGCCAACAATTGGGTTGTCGTTCCTCTAACAGCAGTACTTCTACTGGCACACCCGTCGATTTGCGACCATAGAGTCGAGCTGGAATAACGCGGGTGTTATTGAGAACGAGCAAGTCCTTTGGCTTGAGTAGCTGTAGTAGATCCCGAAAAATACAGTGCTGGTGATGAGTTGGGGAATCTATGACCAATAAACGAGAGCTATCTCGGTGCAAGAGTGGGGTTTGAGCAATCTGCTCTTCTGGTAATTCATAGTCGTAGCTCGAGAGCAAGCGATCTATCTGCGAATTCGGGTTTCCCAGCGCTTCCGAGTCTTTACCAGTTTCTAAACTACCGGCTACTGCTATAGAGAGTTCTGAGTTTTGAGATTGGGCATCCATTGGCTCACAGTCTGGGTTCAATTCCTGTCATCCCGCTATTCTACTGGGCAAGCCTTGACTCAACTGACTGAAAAAAGTGTTCCACATATTAGCTCTGAAGATTAAATATGGGTATATCCCCTATTCCACATCGGGGGCTTCTCCCCTAACACTCAGGGGTATAGTCTTGCCACAATGAAGGTATAGCACTTCCTTGGACTCCACCCCAAGCATCTCTATGGATTACCTCTACTTTTTAGCCAATGCTAGCTTGACTCTGCGAGTGGTTGAGTACCTCCACTCCACGTCCCAGCTACCTGTTCAATTTATGACGGTGATTCATCAAATTGACGGCTGGGTCATTAAAGTCAAAATGAACCGTCCTATTACTCCTCAGCAGCACGGGGACTTCCGGGCATTCATGAGTGAATTAGGCATTCCCTACGAACCCGAAATTCGCCTGCAAATGGCTCTTTGGAGTCTGGAAACGGGACAATCCCCCATTGATGTGATGCGCCGCTATCAAGTTGCTGTGGTTTCCCATGGAAGCCCCGATAAGAGCGACATCGAAGCGTTTCGCCAACAGTTCACGATGGGATTGGGATATTGCCCAGAAACTTTGGCTTAATTAGCTTACACCGATTTAACGTCCTCAGTCAAAGTCATGGGCAGACAAAATAACAGTCAGTCAACTAAAGGCTGACTGTATATAGTCTTTTAAGATGAGCTGGTATCCTGCTGCTACGATTGGTTGACCTAACTCAAGAGGTGGAACTTGTACAGCTTCATCAGTAGCAGCGTGGGATGAAGGTTGGGAAAGACGTTGGCAGCTAACTAGAGCAACATCAAACCGACAGGGAAAGTCAGCTAAATCTGAGCGTGCCGCTAGAAATAGCTCGGCTGTCTGCCGGAGTTTAGCTTGCTTAGATGGCGTTATCGCTAGCCGTCCACCTTCATCCCAGTTTCCTGGCTTGCGGGTTTTGACTTCAACGAATGCCAATAGGGAAGAGTTGAGGGAATTGAGTGGGCGGTTCGTTTCCGAAGGGGTTGTATAATCCGCCCTTGCTCCAACTTCAGAGCAGGTAATTAAGTCTATCTCTCCCCAGCGACAACGCCAGCGATGATGCAATATAACCCAACCTTGAGCTTGCAACCACTCAGCGACGAGCTGTTCTCCTAATTTGCCAATATCAGGCGTTTGATTCTGAAAAGTGGCGGTAGGGTCAGGGAAAATATTCACTAGGCTTGCAATAGTTTATCTCAAAAGTCCTGGTTGGGTGCCGCGATCGCTTTAATTGTCTCCACTCCCCATTCTGCTAGGGGATGATTAAGATGTAGCAAAAACTCCCAACCTTGACGATAGTAAAGGATTAATTCCGCAATTTTGTGTTTATTTTCTTCTTTCCCAGCCCCTTGCTGCAAAATTTCTGCCAATAACTCTGGTGAATTTAAGTTCAAATAGGCATCCTTGAACTTAACCCCACTTAGATTAGTGCCGCTGAAGTTAGCACCTGTTAGATTAGCGCAAGTTAGATCCGCTCCACTTAAGTTAGCCCCCACTAACCGCGAATGACTTAGATCTGCTTCAATCAAATTCGCATCACTCAAATTGCTACGACTCAAATCACTCCCACTGAGATTAGCCTTAAACAAGTTAGTATTCCTGAAGTCAGCCCGAATGAGATTAGCATTGCTCAGATTAACCCCTACCGCTGTATTGCCAGTTAATTTAGCGCTGATTAATTGAGCGCCCATTAATTGAGTGCCACTCAAGTTGGCATCAATCAAATTTGCATCAATTAGGATGGCATCAGTCAGATTGGTGGCAACCAGAATCGCACTACTCAAGTTGGCATCCAGTAAAAGGGTATTGCTTAAGTCAGAACCAAATAACAAGGCATTACTCAGATCAGCGTTACTAAAGTTAGCACCCTTGAGCTGTTCAGTGATCAGCATTGCCCCCTTCAAATTAATCCCAGAAAAATTTCGTTGATTCTGGTTGTATTGCTCAATCAGTTGGTTTTCCCTGTCCATTTGTTTGTGTATACCAGAGTTTTCAAGCGGTGGGTATTGCCCACCCTCTATAGAATCAATATCCAAGGCGATTTTTCCGGTTGTCAATCCCGATTCTATGGCTTAATGAGCATTAGCTGCTTCGGACAGGGAAATGTTTGACTTGACGGTTTTCAGCAGGGTGTGGGGTGTAGGGTGCAGGGTGTAGGGTAATATTATCGAAGAAAGGACGTGATCCAACCCATCATCACTTGTACTGAAGGATGGAATGGTTCATTGCTAGTTTTTGTACGGTTATTTGGTGGCTTGAAACAATATGACTCGTCGGCAGCACCTGCATATTCCAGTTACTGTGTTCAGTTTACTTCTCGTCTTCGTTACTGCTGCATGGAGTTTCGGGGCGATCGCTACGCCTGCCCTAGCTGACAACTACGACAAAGAATATCTCGTAAATGCTGACTTCTCAGGTCGCACGCTGACGGATGCTAGCTTTACCAAAACCAATCTCCGCAACAGTAACTTTAGCAATGCCGATTTGCAAGGCGTCAGTTTCTTTGGCGCGAATCTCGAATCAGCGAACTTAGAGGGCGCTAACCTAAGTAACGCCACCTTAGATGCCGCTCGTTTAAGCCGTGCGAATTTGAAGAATGCTGTACTGGAAGGGGCATTTGCCTTTAATACCAAATTTAATGGTGCAATAATTGAAGGCGCTGATTTTACCGACGTTTTCCTGCGTCAGGACGAGCAAGAAAAGCTCTGTGAATCTGCCAGTGGCACTAACCCAATAACGGATCGCAGTACCCGTGATACCTTATTTTGCCCGTGATGGGGTGCAGGGGAGATGGGGGAGACTTCGGCTTCGCTCAGCTTGAAAGTTCAGCTCGTAGCTGGGGAGATAGGGGAGATAGTCAGTGAGTCATACAGCCAAGAATTTTTAGAAAAAGTTGAATGTTGAATAGCTTATGGTAACGACTAACGATTCCCTCAACACTACCCTTACCCCAGGAAGTTTGCGTCGAGTCCATCACATTGCTTTAAATGTGCGCGATATGCAGGCATCTCGTCACTTCTACGGTAATATTCTCGGTCTTCATGAACTCAAGGGGGAAGAGGTTCCCGCCACGCTGCGTGATTTAGTTGCAACGAGAAAAGTTGCTAATTTTGTTACTCCAGATGGCACCGTTCTTGATCTATTTTGGGAACCAGAGCTTACCCCTCCCGATCCCAATCCCCACCGCGCTTTTACCCGCGCCAATCATTTAGCCTTCGATATCGATCCGCAGTTGTTTGACCAAGCCGTTGAGGTACTTCAGCAGCATCGAGTGCCGATTGATCATGGACCTGTTAGCCGCCCGACAGGACGAGGAATTTATTTCTACGATCCAGATGGCTTTATGGTAGAAATTCGCTGCGATCCGCTCGATTAATAGAAGGGAAGGGAGCGATCGCACTTATGAATGTACTATAGGGTTTTCTGAAAGTAGTGAGGTACATTTATAGTTCTTACCCACTCCCTATTCCCTATTCCCTTAGCAACATTTTCATCGTAGCCAGCAATTGTTTCAAACTGACCGGCTTCGTCATATAAGAGGAAGCTCCAGCCGCCAAGCATTTCTCTTCATCTCCAGGCATAGCCAGAGCTGTCAGAGCAATAATGGGAATAGTAGCAGTTTGTTTATGGGCTCGAATCCTTTGAGTAGCCGTTAAACCATCCATTTCCGGCATCTGAATATCCATCAAGATTAAAGAAGGTTGATACTCTTGCGCCATCTTCACGGCTTCCCTGCCCTGCTTGGCAACAATTACCTGATAGCCAGCTTCGCTTAAGTAATCAAACAGAGTGACAACGTTTGTTTCATTGTCCTCTGCAATCAGGATTAGGGGGGTGTCTGAGTGTTTCGGGTTTGTTGCCCTTTCCAGGGGTAGAATTTGAGGGGGTAACTGGTAGTTTGTCGTCTCTTGTAGTCGTTTACTCCTTCGCCAGGGAAGCCTAACCGTAAAACAACTGCCCTTACCAACTTCACTCTTAACGGCGACGCTGCCGCCATGTAGTTCAACCAGCCGCCGCACTAACGACAAACCCAACCCGGTTCCCTCGTGGCGGCGGGAGAGGCTGCTGTCAATCTGCACAAAGGATTGAAACAGTTTCTCCATGTCTTCTTTGGCAATACCAATGCCTGTATCAATGATGCTGATACTGATAATGTCTGCGTTCTGAGAGTTTAGAGAGTTAGAGTCGGTATTGTCTGAGGTTTCAACTTGGACTGCAACCGTTACGCTTCCCCCTTCTGGCGTAAATTTCACCGCATTACTGAGTAAATTAATCAGCACTTGGCGCATTCGTCGCTCGTCTAATTCAATGGGTTCAAGTCCCTCTAGTAATTGGGAATTGAGCTTTATCCTTTTCTTGAAGGCTTGCTGTTTGACAAAGGTCAAGCTAGACTCGCAGAGTCGTGGAATGGAAACAGGGACAAATTGGAGTTCCAATTTCCCCGATTCAATTTTTGCCAAATCGAGAATATCGTTAATCAATTCCAGCAGGTGCTTGCCACTTTTTTCAATAGTTGCCAGGGACTTGCGCTGCTTTGGAGTTAGTGAACCGTAGACTTCCTCTTGTAAGCTTTCCGACAAGCCCAAAATGGCATTAAGCGGTGTTCGCAACTCATGGCTCATGTTGGCGAGAAACTCGTCTTTGAGGCGGGTGGCGCGAGCGAGTTCTGCATTTGTACTAGCGAGGATTTCGTTATTTTGACGCAGTTGCTCGTAAAGTTGGCATTGCTTGATTGCGATCGCTAATTGTGTAGCTAAAGAGGAGAGTAACTCAATTTCCCACGGCTGCCACTCTCTAGGGTGAGAACACTGGTGAGCAATCAGCAATCCCCATAGGATATCATGCTGCACGATTGGCACGACCAGTTCTGCCTGGATGTCAAACTGCTCCATAAACTCTACCATGCAAGGCAGAATGTGATCGCGATTGGTAACGGCGTATACCCGCCCCTGGACATAAGCTTGATAGCACGTTTCTGGAAACGCTTCGGGTGGGAAGGATAATCCAGGAGTCACCCCTTCTGCAATGACGCATCCCGTACCCTCTGCAAAAAGCTGATAGACTAAAACCCGATCCGTTGCCAGCAGTTGTTGCACCTCTTCTACCGTTGTCTTGAGAATCCTATTCAGATCAAAAGACTGGCGAATGCGCTGGGACATTGCCCCCATCAATCGTTCCCGCTCAATCTGTTGCCGTAGTGCTTCTTCTGCCTGCTTGCGAGCGGTAATATCAGATGCCGTACCGAGAATCTGCTTAGGTTTACCCTCGTCGGTGCGACTGAACACAGTATCCCAACTGTAAAGCCAACGCCACTGACCGTTAGTATGCTTCATCCTGTACTCTCCCTCAATGATGTCGCCATCGTCGGCAGCGTTGAGGCGTTGTAGGTTATTCGGAAGTTGCGCTAAATCGTCGGGGTGCATCAAGTTTTGAAAGAGCTGCGAACCCATTTCTTGAATGGCTGCTGGGGTATAGCCCAGAATCGTACCAATCTCACGATTGGCGTAAACGTTGCGCTGTTCTCCCAGGTCGTAAATATAGATAATATTGGGGTTAGACTCGGCAATTCGCTGCACAAAGCGTTGACTTTCCTGCAATGCCAGTTCCGCTTCTTTGCGATCGCTAATGTCACGAAAATAGACTGAAAGTCCTTCCTTAGACGGATAGACACGCACTTCAAACCAAACATTAACAGGAGGATAACAGGCTTCAAAGGCAACGGGTTTTTGCTCCTCTGCCGCTTGGTGATAAGCGCGATCAAACTGCGTCCCTACAGATTCGGGAAATACCTCCCAAATATTCCTGCCGATGAGTTCCGATACCGGACGTTGCAAGAGTGGCTCTAACATGGAATTGAAGTGGGTAAAATTCCACTGACGGTCTAGGGCAAAGAACCCCTCCGTAATGCTTTCTAAAATGTCGTTGATTTTGCGGTGAGATTCTTGCAGGGCTCGTTCGGTGTACTCACGTTCGGTAATTTCTCGATGCAGTTGTTCAACGGTTTTTTCTAACTCATTTGTTCGTTGTCGTACTCGGTTTTCTAGCTGTTCGTTCAAACGCTGCAACGCCTCTTCTGCCTGTTTGCGATCGCTAATATCTCGATAGGCACTTAGAAAGAGTTCTTGATCATCTTGATGAATCACGGATAGAGAAACAAGCAGGGTTTTCCGATTTCCGTTTTTTCCTTGAATCGTCGTCTCAATATTCCGCAGTTTCTTTTTTTTCCCCAATTGCTTTTGCCACTGCTTCACCATTTGGTACAGAACTGGATCGGGATAAAGTAGGGTTAAAAAATCCTCATATCGGTTAGCCTCCTGCCGAGTATAACCTGTAATTTTTTGCATTTGGTAGTTGAAGATACTGAAATACCCGCGTTCATCACTGAGAGTAATCCCTTCACTCACCGTTTCAATAATGGTTGACAAGCGCTCCGCCATGGATTGAATCGCTTGTCCGACTTTTTTCTGTTCTGTTATATCAGTAATAGTGATGACGCGGAAATAGCGTCCAGCTTGTTGAATTGTGCTGCCGTTGGCGATGGTAAGATCGAGAACAGTTCCATCTGGACGCCGTACCTGCCACTCACCCGGACTATCAGGCGGCAGCAAATCTGTAAAGGCTTGCCCTAACAATTCCTCAGCCTGATAGCCGCTCAGTTTGCAGAAGGCTGGATTAACTCGCACAAACCGCCATTGCTCATCGGCAATACACAAACCAACGGGGGCAGATTCATAAAATGACGTTAAAAGTTTTTCGCTCGTTTGGGCTTGTTTTTGAGCGTTTACCCGATGAGAAATATCAATGCAAGAGCCAACTATTTCAAGAATATTCCCCTTTTCGTCTCGTACCAATCTTAGGCTATCTTGTACCCAGATATAAGCTTGATTCTGATGCTGAAAGCGATATTCTAAGGTCGTATATCCCTGTTGAAATAATTGCTCTAATCCGACAAAAATAGCTGAGTTATCATCAGGATGAATGTGGGTTATCCAGAAATCTGCTTGGTTGCAAAAATCTTGACGGGTATAACCCGTTAATGCTCTAATATTTTCACTAATAAATGTAGTTGGGTACGGAATAGTAGCTTGGCAGCTATAGAGAACCGTAGGACTTGCAGATAGCAGATATTGCAAGCGCTCTTGAGTTGCTTTCGCCACGGCTTCTGCCTTCTGACGTTCTGCCAGTTCGGTTTGAATTTTCTGAAAGGCTCTAGCTTGCTGAATAGCGATCGCAATTTGCACACTGAGTTGCTCTAATAAGTCGAGTTCCTCAGGCTGCCACTGTCGGGGGGTGGCGCAGTGATGGGCGACTAACAATCCCCACAATTGCTCATCAATGATAATGGGAACGGTAAGAATAGCTTTAACTTCAAAACGCTTTAACAACTCCAAATGGCAAGGGTGCAATCCTGCGTGATAGATATCCGCTGTAACTTGCCGGCGTCCCTCCAAATATTCAGCACCTCGAGTATCTTGAAAGTAGGTATCACGAAGTTGAGTCCCTTTGACGGAGGTGAAGTTTTCAACAGATTCAGCGACAATAGTTCCATTCCAGTCGGATTCAATCTGATACACCAAAACGCGATCGCAATGGAGTAGTTGTCGTACCTCATTCACCGTTACCTCAAAAATTTCTTGGAGGTTGAGGAATTGACGAATGCGTTGAGCGATCGCACTTAACAGTCGTTCTCGCTCCCCTTGCCGTTGCAGCTCTCCAGTACGGGATTGCACTAACCCTTCCAGCTCACTATTGCGGCTTTGTAACAGCTCCACCTTTTCTGCTTCTAACTGGCAGACAGTTTGCTGCAAACTCTCAATAATACTGTACATTTCCATCGGATCGAGGACTTGCAGCAAAGTGGTTTGAGTGACAATTCCCTGCAATTGTCCGGCAGTATCCGTTACCAATAAACGTCTGACATACCTGCGCTGCATTTCCTGATGCGCCACCCACAAGTTATCAGTTAGATTCAGGCAAAATAGGGGTTGACTCATCACCTCAGATGCCTGCAACTGAGCGAGGTTTAGTTCCAACACCTGGAACTGTACAATATCTCGCTCGGTAACAATTCCCACCGGTTTGAGTTGACGCTCAATGCCTGAACTCTCACAAACCACTACACAACTCACTCCCTGCTCTGCCATCAACTGGGCTAAACTCAGGACTGAGGCATCTGCCCGAGCGCAAACCACCTCCGTTTTCATCACCTCGTCTACGGTTCGCAATTTCAGCAAATTTGCCGGTTGCAGTACAGAACGTAGAGTTGACGGCGTAATGACGCCTAACAAATACCCTTGATCGTCCACAACCGGCAGATGGCGAATCTGATATTGCTTGAAACTGGAGAGAACGGTAAAGATATCTCGAAACTCATGGGATTTGAGAAGGTGTAGAGGTTCGCTCATCACCTGGCGAACTGTTACCCCAGCTAGATTTCCCCCCTGTGCCGTCAACCGCACCACATCCCGTTCAGTGAACACTCCCACCAGTTGCCCTGCTTCTGTTACCAACACGCAGCTACTGGCAATAGTTCGGACTGACACGGAGTCACCCAGTTGGCAGTGACTGCCCCACGCTTGGCTCATTTGCGCCAGAACGTTTGCGATCGCAGTATCAGGTGCCACGGTTAACGGATGGCGATCAACAATATCAGATAAAGCGGGGGAATAGATAGACAAGGGACTGGCAGCTCTGTCCGGTGTCTGTGATAATGATTGCATAGTTTGGAGTAAAACGCGATCGTTTGAATATCGGCTAGTTTGAGAGCGATCGCCTGTTCCGAGTGTGGTAATTGCTATCCATCTGAAATGCGGCAATTTCCCTACCTCTATAGTAGCAGACTTAACTAGCAGCGTTAATGCTGGCTCAATTTACAAATTGAGTACTAGTCTATGCTTATTTTTTGATATAATTTTATTAATATAATTAAGTTAATTCTGTTAAATTAGCCCTATAAAATTGACCTAGCAAAAATACTAAAAAAGCCGATATTTTATTGATAAAAACTTTTGTGACGTTCCCCTATTATGTAGAATACCAGAAAAAAGGAGAAAAGTCCGTGAAACCAGCTCGTATCAAAAAAATGCCACTGATACCTCGCTTGCTAAAATCCTGGCGGGTTGTTTGGGTCGTTTTATTAGCATCTTTACTCCTTTCTGGCTGCGTTAAATATGATGTCTCAGTCAATTTTAAGGATGAAAACCACGGCGCGATCGTGCAGCAAATCCGGTTGGGAGAACAACTAACCAGTTTTAGCAATGCTCAAGCGACCGAATGGTTAAAAAGTATCCAGCGTCGGGCGCGGCAACTCCAAGGGAAAGCCCAAAACCTTTCTAATCAGGCAGTTGTTGTGACTATTCCTTTTAGCAACGGTGAGGAATTAGTCGGCAAATATAACCAATTTTTCAATCCAGTTGATCCAATAGGTTCTCGCTCTAAGGTAGGGGAAAGTGTGGATTTACCTAGTCTCGACTCTAATTTAAGTCTGGATCGCCGCAATTTTTTTGTTGTACAGCGGAATCGATTACGCTACGAGCTAGATTTGCGATCGCTCGCTGTCCTCTCATCCAATGGCAACGTCATTGTTAGTCCAGGTTCGCTATTGGATTTGCAGTTTAACGTGAAGACACCTTGGGGCGCTAAAATTGCCAATCAAGGAGTGAATACGATCGCACCAGAAGTTTATGACGATGGACGCCAGTTGGTGTGGAAGCTTGTCCCCGGTCAGTTCAACCGTCTGGAAGTCGTTTTTTGGCTTCCTAGTCCTTTGGGAATCGGAACGATCATTATTGTCCTGTTAGTGTTGGTTGGTTTTTACGTGAAATATAAATCTTTCCCTTGGACACCCGTTCAACCCGTTGCATCTGAGGCAGTGTCTGACATTTAGTAGCTGATTGACTGACAATCACTTCATGCCCCCTCACCCCCAACCCCTCTCCCCAGGGGAGAGGGGAGCTGATT
>NZ_JADEWY010000061.1 GCF_015207375.1 Coleofasciculus sp. LEGE 07092
CAGCTCCCCAGCTCCCCAGCTCCCCAGCCAATCTGTTATCGCTCGTATTCTATATAATCGGTATGCCTATCCTCTAGATGAGGGGGTATAACCTCAGTGCGCCGTCTAGGTGCCGTGGAATAGGGGAGAGCCGTGTAGGGGTTTGGCATCACGTAGGTTGTTCGGGGTGACGGACGTTGTTGTCGTGAAAGCGCTGCTAACAAACCAACTACGACAACACCGCCACTAATGGTTACTGCCATGCCTCCAAGACCCCAGACTAGACCAGAAAGCAGTGAGTTTTCTTGCTGCTGGGTTTGTGTCAGGGGAGGTGCAGCTTCAATCCGTCCGGGTATAGCATTACCATTGGTTTGTCCCATCAGATTCTCAATAAGGGACTGCTGTTGCTGCATTTGTGCTTTTAGCTGCTCGGTTTCAGTGCGCTGCTGCTCAAGCATGGTTCTGAGATTTTCTACCGTCAACTGCTGCTGTTCCCAATCATTGGCTGCGAAACCTGGTGCAGTCGGCGTCGGGCTAGGCGTATTTGTCCCATAAGGATTATAGGGATTATACGGATTGGCTGGTGAGATTGGCGCTGGTTGGGAAGGAGGCAGATTAGCAACGCCCAGACCTTCTCCCCCTTTCAGCATGAATAAAACCGCCACCCCAGCGAAGGCAGCCCCTGTCAGGAATGCCATACCATCACTCATCGCTCTTACCTCTCAACTGAAACTGAATTATATCGAGTTGTAACTGATGCCGTCTGACCCTCATTATTGGGAGTTTACTCCTCTGTTAATTTATACGCCATTGACTCCCTTGGGGTAGGTGGTCGTTTTTTTTACTTAAACTCCGTCTTTAAATTCAAAACTACATTGGCTAAATTGTCTACTAAATTGTCTACCTTAAGGCATCTTAAAATTTTATGAGCTCTAATAAGCCCTCTTTATAGAATAGAAATTTGCAGACTCCTGCCGCCAGCTTGTCTCAATCCCCAGTTTTCTGAATCGAACAGTATCGGGTTCTCAGCTTTGTTGCTGCACTACTGCCGTTATACCAAAACCATTATCTCCAATCCGGAGGGCTATCCTTATCAATGGACTCGTGCATAAGCTTCCCAAGCTCAAAGCGATATCAGATTGAGCAAGGGTTCCTCTAAGGCGCTTTAATCGGTCAGTACGTCATCAAGTGCGATCGCATTACTCAACACAAATTAATCCTGACCCTATAGCTCACTATTTGAAATCTATTAATAGTTACCGCATTTTAGCGGCAGTTGTATCCCTAACTAGAGAGTCCGAGCGACTCCCCCTGTGCGATATGTTACTAACACGCCAACAAATCAAAGCCAAGAAACGCAATGCCAAACGGCTTGGTCAATTACTCAAAGATGCCAGGAGAGAACTTGAGCAAACTGTCGCAGCTCTTGAAGATACTGCCCTCGTGGATGGCAGTTTAGAAATGGCAGATATTTCAGGTTCGCAAAATATCAACTCCCTGATTGGGCAAATTCTGGCAATTGCCAATGAATGGAGTAGACTCAACCATTTTGAAATTGAGGAAAAATTAGACCAGATTGAGGGAAAATTTTATCAAAACTAAAACCAAAGCCCTAAAAAAACATTGCCCCCCTCTCCCTTCTTGGAAGAGGGGTTGAAAGTAAGGGTGAAGCACGATCGCCTCTACTGATTCTGCTACTGTGGGGATTCTATCGTCATTTCTATAGACGAAACCATGTTTACCAGGGTTTCTTGGTCGGTGTTAGGATCTGTTATCGCAAACTCCATATTAGAAAGCGTAGACATAACCCCACTAACAGGCATAATTTGATTCAAGTTCGCCGTCATGGTTCCAGTAGTCTGCATAGAGAACGACTTGATATCAAAATCCACATTAGGAGGCAGTCCCGGCAAGTTCAACTCGCTAGCGGTTTCGGGATCGGCTTGTTGTTCCATTTTCATACTCAATACAACCGCACCATCCTGAAAATCCTCCAACTCATACAAAATTCTGACATTATCTAAGGGTAAGCCTGTACCAGGAACAGAACTCGTAACTAACCATTGAGCCCCCACTCCTACGGGTTCCTCTGGAAACGGTGCCGCTGATAATTGCTCTAAGGAACTCAGCATCTGATCCATCCACTGCTTGAGGCTGGGATCGATAGTCTCAGGTAAGGCTACCTTCACATCTTGGACAGTTCCTTGGTTCGTGATAACGTAAGAAATCTCTACATCCTTTAGTTGTTCAAGTTGCGATCGCATAACCTCAACCAATTCTTGTGGTGCTGTTTTATCTGACGCCACATCAATATCTACATAAGACATTTGGACGCGAATATCCCCATCAGCATTGATTTCCGTAACATCTGCCTCAACGGTCATTGTAATGGGTGGCAAATCCATCGTCGGCATCACCTGACCGTCGATAGTTCCCCGCATATCCATATTCATCGTCATGACAGTTGTTTGCTGGGTGTTTACCCCTGGGGTAAACCGCAACTGCTGTCTCGGTTGTTCGCCTGCTGTCAGCAGTTCGATTGTGGTTTGTGCAGGTTCTACAGGGGCAGCGCTTTCCGTAGAATCTGGGGGAACTTGGGAAACCACTAATGGTGCTTGTGTACTAGCGGGTGTAGGGGGCGGTGTTGTCCCCAATCCAGCAAGCAGAAAGACAAGAGAACTTAGGAATAATGGTTTTTTCATGGGATTACTCTGAAATTTTGCTAAAAAACTTAGGTGTAGGAACTAAGCGTTACCTAAACATTACTGACAAGACAGGATAAAAAACTTGTTCCTGATTTATTCCACCGATTGAGAGCAAATCTTTCTTATTGTCTCTCCTTTTGCCAAGAATGCCATCACTCAAGGGGAGAATCTCAGTTGAAGAAGGCAGAAGGGAGAGGTTGGAAAGGTCACTTTTCACGTTAGAAAACAGCCTAAATCATTTCTCTAGCTGGAAATATTCCTGAAAACTGAATCAAATGCCTGAAATAACGAATAGAAGAAGATTAGTCGTCTATTCCAGTCACTAGGAATCACTATCTCCCATCGCCTGCCAATATCCTTGTGACTGACTACCAGCAAAGCTGCATCTTACCTTGGCACAGGTACGTCGATTTCCGACAACAACAGGTACAGCGATGCACCCTAAGAGGATGTATGAAAAGTTATTTTTGACACGCTTACTTACTGACGATCCCCCTAAATTCCCCTTGAAACGAGGGGCTAGGGGGGATTGGACGCTTCACAACTGAAGATTCCCCTAAGTCGAAGAGGCTTATTAGCGGCAGCTTTTTAAGTCTCTTTCAGCTTTTTTACGTCACGTTCCGTTTTTTGTTATTTAGTTTGAAGAGATAAACCATGATCATTTCGACGGCAAACACACTTATATTGTTTGTGTCATTAGCGATAGGCTCCGTGATTCAGCTTACCCTTATTCACAATACAGGAGTAGGGTTGGGAACTTCTTTTATTTTAGAGAGAAATAGTCCCAGTTATCTATCGTCTGCTGCCTTCGCTTCACCCCTATTGTCCCCTTCAGCGAGGGAAGAACAAACTGGAGATTGCCGACGCTTAGATGTATGCACTATTAGTGGTGATAAAAAAAATATTGGTTCTAAGACTTTGTTGCTGGTCAAGAAACCGAGTCAGATACACCTAGTTTTTAGGATATCACAACCATCAGCGTTTGTCCTGTCTGATAGAGAGGAACAGACAGAAGATTGTCGCCGTTTGGAAACCTGCGGTGTTAGTTAACCGAATAGTTTTGCTCTTTCTTTACCGTTCAAGGCTTCGACTTCTTTTTCTGTTAATTTATTGTTTTTGGATACATTAATAACATCACTGTGAGTGACTTGTTTGGTTATACCATGAGCATATCTATGAGTGAATAGCTTTTTGTTACCAACAAACTCCAAATTTTCACTAAAAGGTTTTTGACAATTTTCACACTTAAATCTTCGACGATTTACGTAAAGCATTACTTCTCGTTCGGGTTGAGCTGGGTGCAGAGCGATTGCTTGCAGCAGAACGAGCCGGAGAGAAAATAGCAGTCGAGATCAAAAGCTTTTTGAATCCTTCTGCGATCACAGATTTTTACGGCGCATTGGGGCAGTTTCTCAGTTATCGTCTTGCTTTGGAGTCTGTTGAGCCAGAACGGAGCCTATACTTGGCAGTTCCAGTTGATGTTTACCAAACGTTTTTTCAATACGAATTCACTCAAACTGCGGTACAACGGTATCAGGTCTTGATAATTGTATATGACCGAATGGCACTGAAATAAGCCTCAAAGGATAGCTGAAAGCCTTGAAAATGCGTAGGCTGGACACTGCCCACCATCTTTAAGTCAGTGCCATTCGTATATGACCCAGTTAATGAGGTGATAGTGCAATGGACAAGGTAGCTCAATATCGGGAGTACATTCAAATATTACTGAGTCAGTACGCCAAGGATGATGTTTCGGATGATGAAGTCGAAGTGCAACTTATCTTGGACACGGAGCGGGATCATTATCAATGGATGAATGTGGGATGGCAACAGCTTAACCGAGTTTATCGTTGTATTGTCCATTTTGATATCAAAGACGGAAAAATTTGGCTTCAGCAGAATCTGACAGACCAGAATCCTGCTGAGGATTTGGTTGAAATGGGTGTCAAGAGAGAAGATATTGTGTTGGGTTTACAGCCTGCTTACAAACGGCAGTACACAGAGTATGGTGCTGCTTGAACAATGCCCATGAACCCAATATGCGATCGCCTGTTCTTGTAGGTCGGGTTGCAGGATGAAACCCGACACTCATCACTGCTTCTCAACCTCAAACAAGAGTGCGATCGCCCAATGGAGTCATGTTTGGTTTCACGTCACCTACTGATTCACAAGCAAGGGCTTGACAGTCTCAACCCAACCTACAGCGAGGGGCGATCGCACTCGTTTCTGCTCCGCCAAGAGATAGATGTAAATGGGCAGGTTTCATGGTGATATGCTAAACCTGTTGATATCAATTATGAGTATTTTAGTACTAGCAGTCAGCATGTTATGAATTCTCCTCTTATTAGGGACATCCCCAGCATTGCCAAAAATCTCAAAAATGCGAGAGATATGGCTACATTCAAACGCATTATGCCTTTCTGTCGTCCCTTTCTAAAATTATTAGGTGCTGATGTACAGAAAATGGATGATGCTTTAGCCAACGTTGATGATCTTGTTCGACAAATAGAAGAAATGTCTCAGATACCTGATCGTTTCAACGATATATTTGCTTCGCGTGGTTGGATCATTTACGACTTGCTTAACCTTGAGGTAGCCAAGAATGCAATCGCAAAAGCAGAGTCAGGAGACATAGATGGTGCTGAAACTGATTTAGTGGACTATTACGATGCAGAGACAGTGAGATGGAAATTACAGACCATGAAGGGAATCCGCGCCTTCCATCCAAGAGTGGCTCTTGCTCAAAAAGCTCTGATTGATTATGAAGAAGAACGTTGTCATGCATGTGTTCCAGTTGTATTGTCACTGCTTGATGGTTTAGTGAATGAGCTGCAAGAAAAACGAAGAGGCTTTTTCGCTGAAGAAGTTGATCTTACGGCGTGGGATTCTATTTCGGCTCATAGTAGTGGATTGAATGTATTAGTAAGAATATTTCAAAAAGGTCGGTATAAAACTACAATTGAGTCACTTACTATCCCATATCGCAATGGAATTATGCATGGAATGGATCTTGGTTATGACAACAAGATAGTTGCAGCTAAAGCATGGGCAGCTTTGTTTGCTACTCGTGATTGGGCATTGAAAGCTGAAAAAGGCTTGGTTGAGGCTCAGCCAGAAGAACCACAAAAAAGCTGGAAAGAGATTTTGGAGCAGCTACGCAAAAATCGAGGAAATAAAGAGAAGTTGGAACAATGGAAACCCAGGGATATTAAAGTTGGTATTGATGTCCCCGCAAGTGGTGCGCCAAAGCTTTTTGCTGATACAACTCCTGAGAAGCAACTTGCGAAGTACTTGAATTTTTGGATGGTTAAGAACTACGGTTATATGGCTGAGTGTTTATCCTCCAAAATGGGACCACCTGCCAAACAAGCACCCGCACGTCTTCGTCAATCCTTTTCATGCAAGGCTCTAAAAGCCTTTAAGTTTGTCTCAATCCAGGATCATGCGGCAGCCCTCTCAATCATCTCGACTAATCTAGTGTTTGAAGAATATGGAGAAGAAGTATTAAAATCATTTGATTTCCGTTTAATAAATGAGGATTCCCAAGGTAATCCTGAAGTATCTGGTACACCAGGCAGTGATTGGAAAATCATTAATTGGGCACTTTATTGAATTAGCTGAGAAGCGGCCTAATAATTGCGTCTCGCAGACTAGGGAATTAGGGGTGAAGCTGATTTGCCGAAATTGTTCTGAAATCTGCCCTACCTTGTCGTGCTAGAGAACATGCCAGACGTCTGATCGGATCAGATTTATGAAGTGGTCGATGTTTTATGATACCTTACCATTCTTTCTGGTGCCAGGGATATGGAGGCTATCAAGTTTGTTTAGCTGCGGTAGATCAGCAGAGGAGGAAACAATATCGTTATCGGTGATAAACTTGAAGCAAGACACCAATTGCGATGGTGAGGTCAGCATGAACACAGAGTTCACTCAAATGTTTGAGTTAACCCTCTCGGAAAAACTACAACTGCTGGAAGATTTATGGGACAGCATTGCCCAAATTCCAGAGCAAATTCCTGTGCTTGATTGGCAAAAAGAAGAGCTGGCAAAGAGAAAGGATACCTATTTGCAGAATCCTGGCTCAGGTAGTTCATGGGAAGCAGCCAAGGAGCGAATTCGCAACGGACAGTATGGTGCTTAGAAATCTGATCATTCTGCCAGAGGCGGAACGGGATGTAGCCCAAGCTTATGTTTGGTATGAAGAACAAGAATTTGGTTTGGGCGAAGAGTTTCTTCGTTGTGTCGATGCTTGCATTCAGTTTATCCGGCGAAATCCGGAAATGTATCAGGTAATGCATGAAAGCTATCGAAGGGCTGTCGTTCGGCGCTTTCCCTATGTTGTTTTTTATGAACATTCAGACATCACAGTTATAGTTTATGCCGTTTTCCACTGCTCTCAAGACCCGAAGAAATGGCGTAGTCGGTTGTCGAAAGGTTAATCATTGAAAGTTCTAAAGAATCATCCTGGATTCTTTGAATAACATATCCAATAAATAACAATTTTAGATTCTGTTGTTTAATGTACAAATACCCTCGCACCCCTCATATTCAAGGTTCACGGCTCCAACCGGGGGATGAAGATTTGGATAGCCTGCCTTTCAGCGCGATCGCGTCTCAATATGTGACAGTCGAAGAAAAAGTGGATGGAGCCAATGCTGCCATAAGTTTTAGTCGGGATGGGCAAATGCTGTTGCAAAGCCGGGGACATTATTTAACCAGAGGAGAGCGGGAAAAGCACTTTAACTTGTTCAAACAATGGGCGTACAGCCATACTGGAACGTTCTGGGAGGTGCTGGGTACTCGCTAAATCCTCTATGGCGAATGGCTCTATGCCAAACACACCGTCTTGTACGACGCCTTACCTCATTATTTCTTGGAAAAACTCTCTTCGTCTATCGTTCAAGTTGGTTAGTCTCCGCTCAACCGGAACGTTAGATTGCTGAATTCTTGGTTGGGTTCTAACCGAAAGTTTGTCAATATTCTGGGGCAAAGCAATCAGAGGTTTGATTCGTCGTATGTATCACATACTCGATTTGGTAGACTTGAGGCATTAATTGGACTCAGTTGACCTATGACCATTGCAGTCGAGCAAGCAATTCAACAGAAGCCACTTAGCTTTGACGAGTTTCTCGCTCGTCATGGTGGCGATAACCGCTACGAACTGATCGATGGAGAGGTATTCGATTTGGAACCAACAGGTTTACATGAAGAAGTTGTAGCTTTCATTAGTGCAAAGCTCTGTGTCCAGATTGACGCAATAGGCTTACCTTGGTTTGTCTTCCAGCGGGGACTATTGCGCCCTTCTAACGTTGGTATGACAGCATTTCGACCTGACGTTGCAGTTGTTGATCGAGATGAACTAGTAGGCTGTCAAGTCAGCTTTGACGAGTTGAACAGATCTGGGTATCCTAATTGAGAGCGATCGCTCTCAACCGAAATTTTTCCAGACCTCGGACAATGAATAAAAAATATATAGTCAGGCTGACACCCGCAGAAAAACAGGCGTTAGAGCAGTTAATCAACCAAGGTTCTTCGGCAGCCCGAAAGTTGACCCATGCTCGGATTTTACTCAAGGCTAACTGTGATCAAGAGCAAGGAGGTTGGAGTGATCAAGCCATTCATCAAGCAATAGATGTCAGCCTGTCTACTATTGCCCGTGTGCGTCAAATCTTTGTCGAACAAGGACTCGATGCTGCCCTCAACCCCAAACCCTCCTCTCAACTGCGTCTACGGAAACTGGATGGGGCAGCAGAAGCTCACTTAATTGCCTGCTGTTGTAGTAATCCACCTTTAGGAAGAAAGGAATGGACATTAAGGTTGTTGGCAGAGCAGATGGTCAAATTGGAGTATGTCGATAGTCTTTCTTATGAGACAGTCAGAAAGGTTCACGACTCCAACCGGGGGATGAAGACTTGGATAACGTGCCTTTCAGCTCCATCGCCTCTCAACTTGTTCAAACAATGGGCGTACAGCCATGCAGGAACCTTTTGGGAGGTGCTGGGCGATCGGTAGGGGAGCGAGCAAGAGCGATCGCTAAAGACTACATGAGAACCGAAAAATCCTTTGTTTGGAATGCGACAAATCTCTCTCGACAACTGCGTTCATCGTTAATTAATTTATTTTCTGCCTACCACGCACGAATTCCCATTGTTTACCTGGAAGTCTCTTGGGAAGAATTGCGGCGGCGCAATCATTCTCGCGCTGCCAATGTGCCGGAAGCGGTAATTCAGCGAATGCGCGATCGCTTAGACATTCCAGACCTTACTGAAGCCCATCAGGTAGACTGGATTGTGGATAGTTGAGCGCATCTATAGGAAAACCAGGCGATCGCATCGTAAATGAATCGCCACCTTATTAAGGATTAGACGGCTGTAGCGGTTAATCTAGCTGGCTCTGTCGTCAACCCAAATTCAGCTTTAACTTCACTCAGAGGGCGTTCCCAATACTCTTCAAAGCGAACTCCCAAGAGAAACTTGGCTTTCTTTGCCAGTTCTTGCCCTTTACGAAGGTTGGCAAAAATTGCCTTGGCTTGTCCTGGAAAAATGATGGGAGCAAACACTTTTGCCATCTTCAAACCAATTTTTAGAGAGGAACTGTAGTTTTGCTCGGCAGCGAAGGCAAGAACACCAATTTCTCCGGCATAGCTCGTGTCAAATCCCAGCAGAACATGAAAGATATCATGGGTGACAGCATACCTCAAGGCAAAGACGTTGCTTTTAGCTATGTCTTCGAGTTCAGGAGAGATGTTAAAAGGTTTGAGATGATTAGCATTCATGTGTTGAGCATATTCCCATCCGAAGCTACCTTTAGGGTATTGGCTTAATTTCTCTAAATCAATGGGTGGATGATACCCTACAACAGGTTGTAGGTTCGACTCTACTTCTGGATTGACTTTAGAGCCAAAGGCATCGGCTTTGAGAATGGCAAAATCTCCCAGATTTCCTGATTTGTATGCCATTCTAGCTTGGTAGAGTTGTTTGAATTTAATTAGCATTGTTCTGTATTAAGTCAGTTAGTCAGCCTGTAAAATACTACAGTCTGGTACTTTCAAATTACGGTTAAAGACTGCACTTTACTTCGCCTCCGACAGCTCGTTGAATTGGATGATTTATCTTCACTCTATCGGTTCACCCGTTAGCAGGAAGCGAGTACTTGTGGTTGGTAGCAGATGACTATATTGACTGGGAGAACCCTGCGTTACTATTGGAGCTAGAAGCCATCATTGTGAAAGCCAAAATCTTGGTGGGGATAGAAAGGTATTCTGCCGCCGATGAACGCAACCGTTAGACCTTAAAACAAATGTACAATTATCGCGCTATTTTGCAGCGGGTGGGTATTGTGCTGATCGCGGTCGGGATTCTCGATATCGCGTATATGGTCTATTGCATATCACAAGATCAGAGCTATTCATCCATCTTCAACATCTTAGCTGTGGTGGCGGGTGTGTTTCTCTTTCGGGGTAGCCTGCGTGCCGTTCCTATAGTCACATGCTTCGCCGCCTTCATGATCTCTAACTTCGTCAGCGTATTCATACTGCTTCCCTTTTTGAAGCCAGCAGAACTCTGGGCAATTGAATTTCACCTCGATCCGGTCGATCTTTCTATGTCGCTTCTAGTGAGAATTACGCTGATTGCCCTTCTTTGCTGGGTCTACACACAGTTGCGAGCTGCACCTGTAGTGTCAGCAAGCTTTAAATATGCTCATTCTGCCTCTACTCCGAAGCTGGCGTTCATCCTTGGGGTAGCGCTCGTAGTATTACCTGTTGGCATTATGCACTTCACGCGAGGTGGCGCGGCTGGAGCTAAAGCAGTGGAAGTAGCCCGTGCAAAATACGGGCAGGACTACAAGTATCATGTTACAGCCATGGGTTGGTCGAACGGGAATGTACAGGCTCACCTCACCGCATACAACGAACAAGAGATAAAACCTGTTCAAGTAGAGTGGAAGCAGTGAGCAGGGCTAGTTATTCGCATACTCTTACGCAGTAAACTGGCAATCGCTCTTGCAGCAGATGGGCAAACTGGGCTAGAGCAATCGCTTGTCTGTGACAGTTGTGTAAGTCCTGCTCTAAACATTGTCCAACACCCTAGAAGTACGTCCTGTTGGTGATGGCAATGCGATCGCTCCCCAACACAATGAAGATCGAGGCAGTGCCGCTTTCATGCAGTAACGCCGCTATTTCTAGGTATAGCAACTGCCAAGACGGTTAGGACATATATAAATTTAGTAGTGCTGAAGAGAGAGCTAAAGTTCCCCCCTTAGTAAGGGGGGCTAGGGGGGTGGTGCAAGATGTGAGTCAATCAACTTTGGAGCTCAATCAACTTATCCTGCGTCTAAACCTAAAGAGTACGGTATCCGTCACCAGGAAGGCATAGAAGCTTACAGATGAGCTTGCTACAATGGCGAAAGCATAGTATGTCAGCAGGTTTTATCACCAACAGCCAGCTATTTTTTTGACAGTAAGGTTGACTGCCGTTTAAGCCATGCTGCTGACAATGTGTGATTCTGCAAACAGGTCTTTATTCCTATCTAGCGAGTATTAACAGAGAAGCAAAAACTCAATTTTAATCTCTCCAAAGGGAGAATAGACCTCTTACAACTGTTCGATTTTACCAATTTCTGTGCCTTTTTCCAGAATAAAAGCCATAAGTTTAACATAGCAACTAAAATTCACCAAGTCAGCTACTAGTTTTAGCTGTATAGGCAAGTCATGAGGAGGCTAACGACAAACGTTAAGTCTAGGCAACTATAAAACTATTCGAGTCATGACTGACCCCTATCAACTAGAGGATGTTGCCCAATACAACCAGCGCTCGTTGAAAACATTAGTGCGGGCGATAGACCTTTCCGTGGGGCAGTTTTCACTGATTTTAGTACGCTGCAATTATGGGGAAGTGCAGCGAGAAATCTTGCAACAGCTCCGGCAGCAATCCTTTGTCAAAATTCAAGAACTAATCTTACCCAAGTCAACAAAGACACTTTATACCGCTATCAAAGCCCAGATTGATGGCGGACGGCATCCCCAACATTATTTCAACACTACCGCGTTAATCGTTTTGGGATTAGAAACTGTGGCTAATCTCGATCATCTTCTGACAGCTACCAATCAGGTTCGAGATGAGTTTCGCAAAAGTTTCCCATTCCCCTTAGTTTTGTGGATTAATGATCGCGTATTGCAAAAACTGGCTCGACAAGCACCGGATTTCAACAGTTGGGCAGGCGTACCCATTCACTTTGCCCTGGCTACCGATATCTTAATCGCTGATCTGCGGCAGAAAACTCAGCAATTATTCGATAACGCTTTTAAAGTCGGTTCGGGTCAGTTTTTGTCCAATGGGGCTATCTTCGGCTTCCGCTATCGCTTGCAACTGGAGTCAGCCCTGCGAGATTTGCAACGCCGCGATGCTCACTTCAAATTAGAGCCAGAACTAGAAGCGTGCAAGCAATTTATTCTAGGTCGAGATGACTATATCCGCGATCGCATTTCAGACGCTCTCGAATGTTACCACCAAAGCTTGAACGTTTGGCAGCAGAATAACTGGGTAGAACGACAGGGAGTGCTGCTGTTTCACATTGGGTTGTGTTACTACCGTCAGGCTGACTTGCATCCCTTAGAAAGCCGTCGTTATTGGGAGCAAGCTAGAGATGCATTTCAGCAATGCTTAGAGGTTTTCGAGCAAGGGCAACGTCGGGACTGGGTTGCTAAATTTATCGGTCAACTGGGTGAAGTCCTCCGCCGCTTAGAAGCGTGGGACGACTTGCAAAGTCTCGCCCAAAAAGCCCTCACCTTGCATCGCAGTCGGGGCAGTTCCATTCAACTGGCGCAAGATTACGGCTTTCTGGCGGAAGTCGCCCTGAAAGGTTACGGTACACCTTGCCCGTATCACTGGGCAAGAAAAGCCAATAAATTAGCTCAGAAAGCGCTTACTATTCTAGACCGTGCCTCAGAGTCCCAACCCCAACATCGAGGGTTGTATCTCTTATTACTCGCTCAATCGCAACAGTATCTAAACCAGCCTCAAGCCGCAATCAATCATTTGGAAGACGCCAGAAAAGCAGGCATTCACCAATATGATCCACAACTTCACATTCGTATTTTAGAAGTACTGCGATCGCTCTACTTTGAACAGGGTCAGTATAGAGAAGCCTTTCACATCAAGCGCGAACAACGCTCAATCGAGCAGCAGTATGGGTTTCGAGCATTCATTGGTGCAGGTCGCCTGCAACCCCAGCGACAGGCTATCAACCCCGCTCTTACCCAAACCGACCAGCAAGCTACCCTGGCTCAAGAGATTACCACATCCGGTCGGCAGCACGATGTAGACCGCCTGATTGCCAAAATTTCCCGTCAAGACTGTAAATTGATTGCCATTTACGGTCAGTCAGGAGTCGGGAAAAGTTCCCTCGTTACAGCAGGATTAGTTCCAGCCCTCAAACAGCAACCCATTTGTTCTCGTGACGCCCTACCCATCGTACTGCGAGTCTATACCGACTGGGCTGACGAATTGGGAAAGTCTTTCGCAAAGGCGCTGGAGAAAATTAGAAGATACACCTTACCTGTAACGCTGAATTCAGAAACCCAACTCATCGAACAGTTGAAAAAGAATGAAGATCTTAATCTTCTCACCATTCTCATTTTCGATCAATTTGAAGAATTCTTTGTCGATGGCACGCTTTTTAATAAGCAAAACCGCCAACAATTTTATGAATTTTTGAGACAATGCCTGAATATTCCCTTTGTTAAAGTTATTATTTCCCTGCGAGAAGACCGCCTCTCTTGTTTACTGGAATGCAATCGGCTCACTAATCTAGATGCAATTAACCAGAATATTTTAGATAAAAATATCCTCTACCACTTGGGAAATCTCTCCAGACAAGATACCAAAAAAGTCATCCAGAGCTTGACAAAACGCTCACAATTTCCCTTAGAACCCGCTCTCATTGATGAGCTCGTACAGGATTTAGCCGGAGAGCTTGGGGAGGTTCGCCCCATCGAATTGCAAGTCGTCGGAACCCAGCTTCAAACCGACAAAATTGTCACCTTAGAACAGTATCATCAACTCGGACCGAAAGCCAAACTCGTCAAGGGATTTTTAGAAGAAACAGTGAGAGACTGTGGTTCTGAAAACGAACGCCTTGCCCGACGAGTCTTGTACTTACTCACCGATGACCATAGCAATCGCCCCCTCAAGACACGGACTGAGTTAACAGCAGGATTACTCACAGACGGACTGAATGTTGAACCCAACCAACTTGATTTGGTCTTAGAACTATTAGTAAAATCAGGGTTGCTAGTGCTCTGGTCATTTTCAACCGACTTTTATCAACTTGTTCACGATTATCTCGTCCCCTTTATCCAACAGGAAAAAGAGGCAGAATTTGGTAAAAAACTTAAAAAAGCAACCGATGAACGCCAAACCTTTGCAGAACAACTGCATCGGGTGCGGAGATGGCAAACCCGAGCTGTAGTCTTCGCAGGAACCGCTTACCTCCTCGCCATTGCTGCTGCCACCTTTGGATTAACCGCAGAATTTCATAGACAGCGTGCCAAAATTGCAGAAGCCAATTCCAAATCTGAAGCCTTGCTGTTGCGAAATGACCAGCTTGGGGCATTAATTGCCGGAGTCCAAGCCGCAAAACAAATACAGAGTCATCGCATACCCTTTAGCATTCAGCTAGCAGCACAGCTAGCGGCTCAAAACAATCTCAAAATTGAGACAGCCGACCGATTGCAGCAGACTCTATCGAGGGTGCAAGAACACAACCGCCTAGAAAAACACGGTACTAGTGTCTTGGGGGTAAGCTTCAGTCCAGACGGCAAACGCATTGCCTCGGCTGGCGCTGATAATAGGATTATACTCTGGAACCCTGATGGTACGGTAGTCCGAACCTTAACAGACCACCGCCAACCTGTCACTAGTGTGAGTTTCAGTCCAGACAGTCTTACCCTGGCATCAACCAGTGAAGATAAGACCATTAAACTCTGGAATCGTGATGGATTGACCTGCAAAACCCTCAAAGGTCATCAAGATATAGTCTTTAGCGCCAGTTTCAGCCCGGACGGTCAGCTTGTTGCTTCTGGTAGTGCTGACAAAACGGTTAAACTCTGGAGCAAAGATGGTCGGTTAATCAAAACCTTAATCGGTCATCAGGGTACGGTATTTAGCGTCAGTTTCAGCCCCGATGGTCAAATGATTGCCTCCGCTAGTGCTGACGGGACGGTTAAAGTTTGGACACGCAATGGTCGGTTAATTAAAACCTTAATCGGTCATCAGGGTACAGTTTTTAGCGTCAGCTTCAGCCCGGATGGTCAAACTCTCGCTTCTGCCAGTGCGGACAGGACTATTAAACTTTGGACTAAGGGCGGTACATTACTCAAAACCCTAACCGGACACAGTCAACCTGTTTTTAGTACCAGTTTCAGTCCAGATGGTATGACGATTGCTTCTGCCAGTGCGGATAATACGGTTAAACTCTGGAAGCCGGACGGCACTTTACTTGAAACTTTAATGGGACATAAGAATTTTGTCCTGAGTGTGAGTTTTAGCCCCGATAGTAAGACGGTTGCTTCTGCTAGTGCAGACAACACAGTTAGACTCTGGAACCGCGATAGCGCCTTTCATGACGCGCTCAGGGGGCATGATGCCCAAGTCACGAATGTGAGTTTTAGTCCGAATAACCAGTTAATTGCTTCTGCTAGCGCTGACAAGACGGTGAAACTTTGGACGCGCAGGGGTAGACTTGTGCAAACCTTGGTAGGACATAGCAGTGAAGTTTGGAGTGTGAATTTCAGTCCTGACAGTCAAACGATTTTGACAGCTAGTCGGGATAATACGGTGAAACTCTGGAAGCTTGACGGCACGTTGCTCAAAACCTTAATCGGTCATCAGGGTACGGTCTTGAGTGCTAGTTTCAGTCCCGATGGTCAAATGATCGCTTCTGCTAGTGCTGATCAGACGATTAAACTCTGGAGCCGCAATGGTAATTTGTTTAAAACCTTGCGATCGCACAATCAAGCTGTTAATTGGGTGAGTTTCAGTCCAGAGGGTGAGTTGATTGCTTCTGCCAGCGATGATAAAACTGTGAAACTCTGGAGTAGGGACGGCAAGCTACGCAAAACTCTCAAGGGACATAAGGGTAGCGTCAATTGGGTAAGTTTCAGCCCAGACGGTGAGTTTCTTGCCTCTGCTAGTGATGATAAAACTGTGAAACTCTGGAGTAGCGACGGTATGCTACTCAAAACGTTAAAAGGGCATACGGGTAAGGTTTGGAGCGTAGGTTTTAGTCCCGACGGCAACACGATTGTATCTGCTAGCGATGACAATACGGTGAAACTTTGGGACAGCAATGGTATTTTACTTTACACGAAAGATTATTATAGCGGTCCAGTTTTCAGCGTGAGTTTCAGTCCGGACGGCAAGACACTCGCTTCTGCTAGTGATGATAATGCGGTCAGCCTCTTGAATTGGAATCTCAATCTGAATGATTTACTGGATGATTTGCTAGTAGACGGTTGCGATCGGTTGGATGATTATTTGAAGACAAATCCGAATGTGAGTTCAATGGATCGTCAATTGTGTGATGGGATTAAAATGCAGGAGTCAGGAGTTAGGAGTCATAATTTTTATCGTTACTAAACCAGGGTGGTGTATCAATTTCTGCAATTGAGTCGGTGATAATAAGGATAGTGAAGTGGAGAGGTACGGTCACGGCAAGACGATAAGAAGGTAGCGCATAACCCCCCTTCAACTACTGTTCAACCTAAACGTTCAGCTTCACTTCATCGCAGCTTCCCACCAACCCCGCAATGGGTGGTTTTTAGGCGGCACATAACATCCTTTTACTCGAATAGCATTGAGCGTATCACATAGTACTGACCAATCAAGACCTGATTCCTCTGACCAATGCTTTATTATCTCTGGAGTTGATAAAATCTGAAGATGCGGTGCCTGCCGTTGAAAAAATGCGATCGCCTTTTTGTCGTCAGTTGCGATCGCCCATCCGCGATGAATGGCGATCGCAAAAGTTGCAGACTCACCGTCGTCCCCAAGCTCAAAGACGTAGTTCACAAACGTTTCTGCCTCTTCTTCTGACTTGAAATCAACAACTTTCAGTAGTCCTTGTGCAGTGGCTTCCTCAAATTGGCTTGCACCCTCATTCTCCTCACCCTCAATGCGTCGGAGCGAATTTAACTCGCGCTCTTGTACAACTTGAGTAACTGCAACCTGAACGGGAATAGTCTGTAAGATTGCTAACAATTTACCCGAAGCGCAAAAGTTTAGAACACAACAGGCATCCAGAAGAATATGGGAGTGAGCAATTTGCATAACTTAGCGTCCCATGATTCTTATACCTGGCGCAGATCTAAATGAGTAGTTTCCTCCATTATTCCGCTTGAATACTCTCGCAAACCTGTTGCAATGCGACGGGCTTCTAGGCGATCGACGGTGAGGAAATCTGCGAAGCGCCCTTCAGTAATAAGCCCCTGATCTAGTGCCTCAATAGCAAGGTGTTGGTAGTGGATGGGAATCATATCAGTGCGTTGTGGGATTTCTTCTAAGCCAAGCTCTTGCTGTACTTTTCTAACTTTCAGTCCCCGATCGCGCAGGCGATCCCAAGTTCCCGATGGTAAAAGCTTGATTGCTTCTAATCGATTAACGAGGGCTTCAATAGATACGCTATAGTAGTGAGCCAAAGTAAATAAATTAGTTGGAGTGAACTTGCCATGCGCTTGGTACATATCATTGAACCGTTTAAGCAAGCCACTCGTCGGCATTAGAAAATAGTCTGGGAAAGTGTCAGCTAGTCGTTCACTCTCTGGCTTCCTTTGGTACTGCTCCTCATAGTCGAGTACAGGCTGGCGTCGATGGGCAAGAAAGTGAAGATATTCATGAGCCAGCGACCAACGCCGTCGCTCTTCAGGGTGGTTGGCGTTAATTGCTATACACCCACCGAGTTTTTCATCGTAGCTGTATATCCCTGAATATTTAGATGGCATCTCTAGATAGAAAATGCGAAGCCCTACACTCTGCTCTAGGATGTCTCGCAGAAGAGGAATAGGACCGTCTCCAAGCCCAAGCCGCTGGCGTTCTGCGATCGCAATGCTCTCCGCAGCAGCCGCGCTCGGCATACCCATTACCTCATAATCTTGAGGATAATTCTGTGGGAGTGGTGCATCCATTATCTCCTCAAGCTCCATATAATTCCGGCACAACTCCTCTAAGCGCAAAATGACGGGTTCGATCTGCGACTCTTCTACGTCATTTCGTCGGTAGGCTGCTCGGAACTGAACCTCGAAAGGTTGCACCACGGGACGTGATTGAACAAAATCACTAACTGCTCGTCCGTAAGCACGGGCAAGTTTGATTAGCTCAGTTGGCTTAAGACGACGCTCTCCTTTCTCGATCGCAACCATAGTTGTACGTGCAGCATCAATGACTTTAGCTGCATCAGCTTGGGTCATGCCGCATTTATTACGCGCCTGTTGCAGGAGTTCGCCCAATCGACCCATATCAATGTTGTCAAGGACGTTGTTAGTCATGGCAAGAGTCCCTCAACTTTGTGGAGTGACAGCTTTGAAGATACTTGCTGATTGCTATCTTTATCCAAGAACTCCTCTTCAATCCGCGATTTTACGGTATCCCATTCAGCAACGTAGGTTTGATAGAGCTTGAGCAGACGGCTCTGCATTTCAGCAGGCAGTAAACTTTCTGCCGCAGCACTTCGATCAACGATGTCGTCTAGCTGAAGAAACTCTCTAGTTAAAGCTTGCCATTGAAAATTAGGGTTATCTGAAGCACTAAGCAGGCGACGGAAAGTACGGACTTGTGTGAGCATATGGTGCAGATACAAGCTTGTATCTCCTGCTGGGCGTTTTCCATGAGGCACAACATAGCGAGTTCTATCTTTTATTTTTGAAGCAGCAAGCGCCTGCTTTCTCAAAATACAAGAGGAGCAGTACCCACACTGAATTGGTCGCTTACGGTGTGGACTGTCGCATGACATAGTTAGCGGTGGCAGGTCGCTTCTCCTGTCCTCAGCTAAAGCTTTGCTCATTTCGGCTTTAGTCCAGAAGAGGAATGGGTTACACACTCGAAACTCTTCTCCCAAAAGCTCTGAAACGACATCGCTCACCATAAGCAAAGTCAGCGGATGAACAGAACGGGAGTGATCTAATCCCACAGCAGATGCGCGGTATGGAAGATTGATCGCACCGATTCCGTTCTCATACACACAAAGAACTTTCTGACCCATTAGGTACGCATAGGCAGCACCAAGTAATGTAAACACAACACCTCGCGCCCTGAGGATATTATTCTTTTGATGCAAGCTGCTATCAGAGAAACGGATTGGAACTCGGCAGAGATTGAGGCGATTGGGGAAGGAAGGCTGGAGTGCTTTAAATACAAGTTCTTGACGAGCATAGACATTATCATTACTGCCAGTTCCAAACATCATGAACGATGCTGTATGACTTGTTTGAAATCGGGTATAAAGACCTGCAAGAGCATCAAGTCCACCACTCCATAGTGCCACCTCACACTCTTCGGGTTCATTTGGAAAAATCCATTCCTCCTGTTCAACAATTCGTCCTGGCACGGTTCGTTTTTGGAAGTCAAAAGTCCATCGACTCCCAGTAACCCACCCAAGCAGAGTTTCTAGCTTTACTTGAAATGAACTAGTGTTTAGCAATTCTGGATGACGCACTGGAAGTACTATACGAATGCGGCTCTGCTCCCGGCGCAGATGTTGAACAGCAAGGCGATCCGAAGCATGGATTGCAACAGCAAGGTCAATCAGATCGGCAACGACGGATGGAAACTTTCGCTGAACTCGGCATCCAAACTCCCTATCATCCACAGTGAGTCCAATGGTACTCTCCTTGTTCCTGAAGTGATCGACAAAGCAAACAGATCCATTGCTATTCAGCACGGGACTAAAACGCAATGTGTAATCGCTATCGTGGGTGTGGTGCTTCTTCATGATTCTAATCCGCAGAGCATAGGAGATCTTCATCCAGGTCTACTGGCTTCAATTCAGGGCGTCGCGGCAATCGCAGGTTTGCTACGCTTTGAGTTTCAGTTGCCTTTTTAGCCCATTTGCTTATCGCAGTAAGAATATCTGCCTGAATCTCCTCAATACGCCCTGTAAGAGTCACTTCGTCAATCCCAGCGTGATGTTCAGAGGTTAGCGGGATGCGTTCTTTAAAGTCTGATTCGTACACCTCGTACATATACTGCTTTAAGATTGCCTCTGAAGCGTTGTCAACATCTATTTCTCGCCCGTACCTGAGATCGTGAAGAACGCCCTTAGCAGCACGAAGAGTAAGCTCCTTAAGGTCAGGTCGCCCATCGACTTGTCCAGCTAAGGTATCAAACTCCCTATTTAAAGCAGCCCAATCCACAGAGCCATTCTCACCAGCATCGTTGATAGCTCGCTCTAAGCTCTCCCCCATGCGCTTGGCTAGCATGACAGGAAGATCACCTTTTCTCATGAGGTCTCGCTTGAGCGCTTCCCTTGTCACGCGAGCGCATTCATTTCTATCAGCCTTTCCTTCACAAAGCCACTGGTACGGCTTTTGATAGAGCCGCGCGAGCCTACTGTGAACAATATCTCCGTCTGGCATGGTCAAACCTCCGAAGCTTGGAGCTGCTTCTATGATGAAGTTAGACAATTAACCTGACAATGTCAACTATCAATTTAAAATAATATGCAAAAATGTCAGCTTTTAAAGCCAATTCCCTGACTATACACCGACAATCCAGATGCGTGATTATTTTCTGTTTGTGGAACAATCAGGAATGAGCGCTCATGCCTGCCAGCTAATACCTGACTGCAAAAGCTATCTTGTTTGAAGACAAATCCGAATGTGAGTTCAACGGATAGTCAATTGTGTGATTCCGACAACCTTTTTTCAAGTGCCGTACCGCCAAACCCTTACAAATAAAGGTGTTGAAGCTATTTTTACCCATCTCCTCAAAAAACACCTACCCACTGTCGGAAATTTTACTTCCCCTAACCCTTCTCCTGAGTCACCAAAATCTGGTTGAGGTACTGCAAAATTACTATCCCAATACCAATGCTAGCTGCCGCAATTAGCCAAAAGCTGTGAGCCACTACCCGCGACTGATCCAACGCCCACCCTCCCATAGGAGGACCAATTAAATAGCCAATCGCCCAGCATTGAGAGTTAATCGATAGGTAAACTCCCCGCAGAGACTCTGGAGCTAAATCCACAACCAAGGTAGAGGAAGAGGGAGTATAAGATACCAGCGCGATCGCTAAAATTCCCAGTGCCAAAATTGCCCAAATTAACGGATAGCTTGACGCCACTCCCGTCAGCCAAACCATCACAAACCCGCCCCCCCACAGCAGTAGCGATACCATTAAAGCATGGGGACGGCTGAAACGATTGAGCGATCGCGCCACAGGTAACTGACAAAGGACTGCAACCACAATATGCCAGCTAAAAAGACCGCTAATTGTTGTCGGTGAAAATCCCCCATCTGACTCGGCTGCCGATACAAAATTTGTAAAATACAACGGCATCGTACTTTGTACCTGGGCAATATAAGTAGTGAACAGGATATTCACCAGAACATACACCATCAAACGATGATCGCTGAACGCAACACCCCAACTCTGATGAAACCGCCGCTGATGATCTTGAAACTGAAGGGTTTCTGCGATCGCAAAATAGATAATGGCAAAAAATACGACAAAAGAAATGCCATCAATAACAAACAAAGCCCGATAATTTCCAGCAGTGGCAATCAACGCCCCACCCAACACCACACCGATACCTAACCCCATACTATCTGCCAGTCGGGTAATCGCAAATGCCTCATTACGTTGGTCTATCGTCGTTAAATCAGCAACCGCTGCTTCTGTAGCGGGCCAATACAACCCAATCCCCAACCCCATCAACAAATTCCCCATAACCAGAGTCGGAAAGTTGTAGGTTAAAGCTAATACGACATCAGCCAACGCTGAAACGGCTGCCGAAAGTAATAAGGTGCGCCTACGTCCCCAAAACCGGGAATCTGCAAAGGAACCCCCCAAAAAACGACCCAACACCCCCGAAACCGACGCACTCCCCAAGGCAATACCCACGGCTGTGGCTGATAATCCAACCTGGTTAACGAAAAAAATCGGAGCATAAAATAGGGTGAATCCCGAACCCACTTGAGATAGTAATCGACCCGCAGCCAGAATCCAAACTTGGTGACTCAGTTGCGGTAGCCAAGAAAGCAGCTTGTGCTTGAGCATGGAAATAGGAGGGTATAAATCAGACCTTACTTAGGATAAGAAATTTTTATAGTTTTGCCCTGATAGGGACGCTGAATCTGTCAAAATTAGGAGAATCAACCATGGAAATGTCGATTAAAGCAGCGATCGCAACTGCACAAGTTCAAAACCGCTTTCTAAATCAAACCGAACTGGAAGTTGTTTTCGGTTGGCTCAAACAAGCCGAAGCCCGCCGAGACACCGCCGAGTATTTACAAAAAAATGCCCGACTCCTGATTGATAGTGCTGTCCAAGCAGTATCCCAGCAGTTTCCTGAGTATACCTCTGTATCTGAATGCGCCGATGGTATTGATTACTGTCTGCGCTTGATTCAATACTGTTTATTAGTCGATACCACCGATCTACTCGATGAGTATCTAATTAATCGCTTCGACGAAATCAGCCAGACCTTCAACCTATCACCTAACGCTGTAACTACAGCTCTTGAGTACATTCAGAACAATCACAGTTTAACTGACCAAGCCGCGATCACCGTTAATCAGTATCTCAATTATGCGATCAACACCCTGGTCAAATTAGGAGAGAAGGAGAAAACCCTTGCCCAGAATAGTAATGGCAAAGTTGAGGTAGAACGTACCTATGACCCAACGGCGAAACCTTTCTGGCAAAGGATTGTAGAGATTGGAGAACAGGTTCCAAAGGAGGAATGGGATAAATTGCCAAGGGATTTTGCTCGTAATTTTGAACATTATATGTACGGCGCACCTAGAGAAGAATGAGGCGTGTATTCCTAGATACCTCCTATTTGCAAGCACTTGCCGATCCTGGTGACGATTTGCATAATCGTGCTCAAGCCGTTACAGCAAGCTTGGATTCGTTTTTTGCACTCACTAGTGAGATGGTGCTGGTTGAACTGCTGAATGCTTTGTCTGGAGAACGATATCTTCGTCAGACGGCTATCCAGATAACCCATGAGTTGCGGGGTAATCCGAACGTAGAAATCGTCCCGCAGACAAGCGAACAGTTCGAGGAAGCGCGGCAATCCTACCAACAACGACTAGACAAGGGCTACAGCCTCACCGACTGTGCCTCAATGCTGATTATGCGGGAAAAGGGTATTCAGGATGTTCTAACTTACGATCAGCATTTCAAACAGGAAGGATTCAATGCATTGCTCCGAAAAGATGAGTATGGCGTTTCCTAGCGTCGTGAGGTACATTTAGCTTTCTTACCCACTCCCCCAACTCCCAACTCCCAACTCCCAACTATGTGTCGATTGCTTGCCTACCTGGGTTCCTCAATTCAACTCAACCGCATCCTGTACAAACCCGAACATTCTCTCATTGTCCAGAGTTATCAGCCGAAGGAGATGACTGCTGGCGTGGTTAATGCCGATGGGTTGGGTGTTGGCTGGTATCACCCCCGACAAGATGTTGAGCCGTTTACCTACAAAAACACCCTACCGATTTGGAACGATACTAACCTGCCCGAATTGAGTCGGTATGTCGAGTCAGGATGCGTTCTGGCGTATATTCGTAGCGCCACACCCGGTCAAGGACTAGATGTGGGTAACTGTCAGCCGTTTAGACGCGATCGCCTTTTATTCACCCACAATGGTTTTATCAGCAATTTCCGCCAAAGTCTATACCGACCCATACGCGATCGCTTGAGTGATGAAATCTACCAATCCATCCACGGCACTACTGATTCCGAGCATATTTTTGCATTACTGGTTAATGAGTTGCAAGCCTTTCCGAATTGCTCCATCCAAAAAGCCTTGCACAATACATTAACAACGTTGACTCAGTTAGCCAAAGAGTATCAAGTTAGTTTTTCTGCCAACGTAGTCGTTAGTGATGGACACTGCCTCATTGCCAGTCGCCATGCGTATGGAACTTCGACTCCCACACTGTACTGGTTGAGCGATAACCCAAATTACCCCGATTCCGTAATTATTGCATCTGAACCCCTCTTTGCTGGGAATTGGCACAGTTGCCCCGAGGGTAGCATTATCAACGTGAAGAAAAATCTAGACGTTTGCATTGAGCAACTCATTTAGTCCGAGCAGGTAGGCGACGCCAGACAGATGGGGTAAGAAAGGGCACAACACGATGAAATAGTTTGGGTTGAGCTACGGCAAAACCCAACTGTTACCGACGCTCGTTCCTGTCACAGCTCATATCCCGACGCAAATCCCGTTCTACACTTCGCACAACGTCGTCCAAAATCTCATCAATATCGTCATCCTTATCATAGGAATAGGTATTGCACTGAGAGGTACTATAGGTTTCGCGGCGATTGGGAACAGTGTTTCGTTGACCGGTGTAGGAACGACCATAATACCCGTCATCATAACCTCGGGAAAATTCCCCACCTGCCGTGCGTGGTTCATAGGTTTCTCCTCGGCGAGCCATTTCTGCACCTTCGCGATAGCCATCGTCGTAAGCGGTGGGGTGACTGCCCGGATCTTTAATCATGCGCACCTGTTCGACAGGATAGCAGTAGGTATAGGTCTCAGATCGAGCAGCAGGGGCAATTAGGAGGAGTGCAGGTGCTGTGGCGAGAGTCATGAGACTGGCAGAAACGATTCGCTTCATGTTCCTATCCTTTGAACGTGAATTCCAATGCAAACGGATACCGTTATTAGATTAGCCTGTCCGCTTTTCTTTTGTTTGACAGGAGTGCAGATATCAACGGATACTACTGGCGCCAATCTGGAAATTTACCTTGCAGACAAGCAGAAATTTCTTCTGTCCAGGACTCATCTACTGCTTTTATCCACGCCTCAAATTTGTCTTCTGTTCCAGATTTCAAACTTTTATACTGTCGCTTGAGTAAAATTTTTTTGGAGTTACCTGACTGATTATTGGTTGCTTTAGATACGGTCACGGTCGCTCTCCACTGATTGCACTCAATAAAATCGTGGCTATGGCTTACTTCACCATAGTTTAGTATTTTCCGGGAATTATTAGTAAATTTAATCCATCAAAATTATTGATGATTATCATCCTTTTGGGGGATGCTTTATAGATCTGGGTTTAATATCCAAATCTAAAAAGAGTGAATTGAAGAACGTTTATTTGCGATCGCTATCAGTAGTTAGTAAAACTTATAAAAAACTTAAAAAACTCCAAACAAACGCAAAATAGAGACATCCACTGCCGTTGTACTCCCCTGTATCCCATCACCTCTGTTGCTGGTAAACCCCCATTTATCAGAAACTAGAACAGTTGCTCAAAAAGTAACCCAATCGGGGTGGGAGGAAATTTTGCAGTTTACATCCATTGATGCACTGAGAGAGGCAATCCGCGATGCTATGGTTCAGTGTCGCATTGGCACCCTAGAACTCTTTGAAGGGATTGATGAAGTTACCTTTCGCAGGCAAGCTCATTCCGAGTTCAGTCCTGTAGGTTGGCATTTAGGTCATATTGCCTTTACAGAAGCCTACTGGATATTACAGCGCTGTGCTGGCTTGAAGCCAATCTTTTCTGAATATCATCAACTCTTTGCGGCTGACGGCTTACCGAAAAAAGAACGGGAAAAATTACCACCACTATCAGAGATTTATCATTACCTGGATACCGTCAGAACTCAAGTTTTCACGTACTTAAAAACCGCACCCCTAGACCAACAGGAACGCCTGTGGCGCTGGCTACTTCAGCACGAAAGCCAGCACTCTGAAACCATTGGGTTTGTGTTGCAATTGCAGCGCTGGCATCTTCGGGAACGGCATCAAGAAAGGTGGGTTGGAAGTCATACCTTCCCCTCCCCTGTGGAACCTCCAGCAGGGATGATTGAAATTCCTGCGGGTGAGTTTGAGATGGGCAATGAATCGATTGAGGCAATGGATAACGAACGCCCGCGCCATCGGGTGTACCTGGATGCTTACCAGATTGACTGCTACCCCGTCACCTGTGGCGAATACCGAGGGTTTATAGAGGCAGGGGGGTATCAGAGCGATCGCTTTTGGTCGGCGGCAGGGTGGAAGTGGTTACAGGACAACCCCGTCGCGCAACCCCTCTACTGGTCGGATAACCCCCTGTGGGACAATCATCCTGTTTGCGGTGTTAGCTGGTATGAAGCCGAAGCCTATGCCAAGTTTGTCGGTAAACGATTACCAACGGAGGCGGAATGGGAAAAAGCTGCCAGTTGGGATGCAGCTATTGGGCACAGTCGCACCTATCCTTGGGGAGATGTACAACCGAGCGATCGCCTGTGCAATCATAGCAATACTGTTGGGCAAACAACGCCTGTGAATGCTCACCCAGCAGGGCAGAGTGTCTATGGCTGCTACGATATGCTGGGTAATGTTTGGGAATGGACGGTCAGTTGGTTCGACGACTACGAGGGATTTACTAGCTATCCTTACCGGGGTTATTCTCAGGCTTATTTCGATGGAAAGCACCGGGTACTTAAAGGGGGTAGCTGGGCAACTCCTCCATGGGCGATGCGATCGAGCTTTCGTAATTGGTACTATCCAGGTGTTCGCCAGATTTTAGCAGGGTTTCGCTGTGCCTGTAGTTCTGAAGGGGTGCATTCGAGTTTGGTCAAAACACCCAACGACTGAAGTAAAACCGAAGGATATCAACGTGCAAGTCTCCCCTGAAGCTGTTTCTATTAGCCGCTAAATATCGGGCTTCTGATTCAAACTTTCTCTGAAAGACTTCAGGGGGCGACAAGCGCCCCCAAAGCCAGATATCAAACGAACAGATTATCAATGCAGTTCTCTCACCAATTGTTTGATTTTAGCCGCTTGCCGATCTTTAAACTGCTCTGGGAAACCTAACTCCATTGCGACTTTTTGAGACGTAGAGCTGCTGTTGTCTGAAATGACTTCTATGGATAAGATTTGAGTTAAAAAGCGCTCTCGGGATTGACTGCTAGCATTCTGACTCAATAGTAAGCCAATTAACGGCTTTTCTTGCAGCATTTTCTGCAAGTTTTGGTCTTGAATCAATTTCGCATTGGAGGTAATGCTGTCATCTAATTCTAATCGTAAACTCGCGGTTCCTATAGCAGTAACCGCCGCTAAATAAAAATCACCATCCCAGTAAAGCTGACCTGCGGCGTTTACTCGTTTGCGTACCTTCGGAGCTCTGTCCACTTTAAACTCTTGGAAGACCCGTAATAAACCCGTGGCAAGGAATATCAAAGATTCTAGGGGTCGATCAACGTAATCGCGCTTCTGGGAATACCATTCGTTGACATCTGAATACGTTACCAACGCTAAATTATCTCGTTGAGCCTGGGTGGGTTCGATAAACTTAATTGCTAACTCAGTTTGATCATCACCAACCAGCGTTCCCCGGATAATTTGCGCATTCAGAAACGCCCTAGCTCCGAAATCCCCCACCAATTCAACTTCCACTTCATCGGGTAAATTGGGTTGACCTTCTAATAGGACGCGAGCACCTGTTTCTGACATATCTAGGCTTATACCATTCCAGCTTTGGTCGTAACTGTAAATGGTAGTCCGCAGGCGTCGCCCCAAGCGGTGGGCGGTACGCTCTTGGGGTTGTTCAAAACCAACCAGCAAGGCTGCCATCAGGAGAATTAGGTTGAAGATACACCACAGGGCGTTAACCAAAACGGCTTCTGCATCCTCCGGTCGCAAGATCAACCAAAAAGGAACGGCAAGTAAGCCCGCAATCACAATCGCGGTTATTCCCAACAAACCACGCATGGACTGCCAATCAAAGTTCGTCAGACTGAATTCGCGTTTGATTAACGTCATATCCTTGTCCGTAACGTTAAACGAACCCAGATTGGGGTTAATCAGCGCCATGAGGGTGACATACCCGGACTGGAACGCCATCACGAATTCAAAAATCTCGTTCCAGAACGAGAAGCGGACGTGCTTGAACGTGATGTAGTTGGCATTCAGGGAGAGGAGAATATGGGGCAGGGCGTAGGCTACGGTTTCTAAACCCAAACCCGAAATCGGGTTGATGCCAAATAGTAAAAATAGGGTGGGAGCGATCGCATACATCAACCGGGGATAGCCGTAGAAGAAGTGCGATGTCGCACTAAAATAACAAATCCGCTGCGGAATACTCAGATTCAGTTTGCGGTTAAACACAGGGTTTTCAATCCGCAGAATCTGAGCCATACCCCTTGCCCAGCGCACTTGCTGACCTACATAGGAGGCAAAGTTTTCAGGTGCCAGACCTGCCACCATTATTTTGTCGTAGTAGATCGACTTGTATCCCAAGGAATGCAGTCGAAATGCTGTATGGCAGTCTTCCGTTACTGTCTCTGTAGCAATCCCGCCAATCTGAAGCGCGTACTCTTTGCGAATGACTGCTGCCGAACCGCAGAAAAAGGCAGCATTCCAGAAGTCGTTACCTTTTTGCAGTACCTTATAAAAGAGTTCGTTTCCTACTGGAATTCTGCCACCCGTGCGCAGGTTGCGCTCAAAGGGGTCGGGGTTAAAGAACCAGTGGGGAGTTTGTACGAATGCTACTTTCGGGTCAAAGAAAAAGCCCACTGTATGCTGAAGGAATTGTCGGCTGGGGATATGGTCGCAGTCTAAGATCAGCACCAAGTCGCCACCCGTGCGACGAAAAGCGGTGTTGATATTACCCGCCTTCGCGTGTTCGTTATTGTCCCGTATCAGCATGGTACAGCCGACTTCTTCGCACATTTTGCGCAGCTTCTCCCGACGGGCTTTATACTTTTCAGCCCTGCCATCATCCAAGACATACACTTGTTTTTTGTCCGCTGGATAGTCGATTGCTAAGGCTCCCAATGCTGTCTTGCGGACAATTTCGACATCTTCGTTGTAAGTGGGAATATAGATATCGACTTTAAACCATTGGTCTTGAGGATAGGCAGAGAGATCAACCGGTTCCCGGTCTTGAATTTTAACGGTTTGAACGTAGGATAAAACCAAGGTCAGGATGGCATACAGCTCCGCCGTTAACAACAGCACACAGAATGTGCCGTTGATCCAGGTATCGAAATTTAGGGTGTAGCTCAGACGGTAGAACAGATAGCGGGCTGTAGTCACAAGACTCAGCCAGACCAAAAATAGGTGGTAATATTCGCTGATTTGCTTGTCACTTGTCTTTGTCTCCGCTCGCACGACTACCTGCCCAATTGTCAAAAGTAGGATCGCCACAGCACCCTGCTGCCAAACTTTCAGGGGTGTAACAATGAGGGGAACCGTTACAAGTACCAGCAGTAAAATGAGCCACTTTAAATGGCTCAATCCCAACCGTTCTAGTCCCCGGTCAAAAGACCGGGGCAGGATATCAACAAGCCAGTCGGTTGCAAAAGGACGCTGAGGACGAAATTGCGTCAACCGGGATCTGAAGGAGGAAAACGACATTGCAAGAATGTGGGTCAGGGGTTATTAGTCATTAGTTTTTATGAGTCACTAATGACAAAGGAGAAAGAACTAATGGCTCTTTTGATCGCTGAGGCGTTTGAGATAGAGCTGGGAAATCCCGTACAGCAGGATTGCTATTGCAAACACCCCAGCAGGTAAGAAGAACCAGTTGTCCTGAATAAAACGAGAGGCTTTACCCAGCAGACTGGTATTTTCAATGCGACGAGTTGCGGGGGCGCGTTCCAAAAACTCTATCTTGTAAGCATCGGGGTCATAGCTAGCGGTATCTTGTTGATTGCTGCTAATGAGTGCTGTATCCTTCTGAAGTTGGAAGAACCAGGGGTCTCTCAGCAGAATCTGTCGCACCCGTTCTAAACCTGTTTCCGTTTGAGAAGATAAAGCCAGAAGTACCCGTTCGCCGTTATTCGGGGACACAATTTCCTTAATCAAGCCTTCGTTATCCGGCAGGGTTTGGATGCTTCCTTGACCCCACTGACGGGCAAAGGCATCCCGCAAGCGGAAGCCACCAGACTGCAATACATCAGGAAAAGGAAATTGCTCTCGTGTACCAATTCCCACCAAATGTTCGTCCTTAAGAACCTCAGGGGGCAATGTGGTCGTTGTGTAAGCACTCAGTTGAATCGACTTTGACTTACTCAGTCGCCCTAAGCGTTCGCTAAATGCCAGCATTGTTAGCAAGTCTGTATCTGTAGGAGATTCTGGCACTACAATTGCCGTTTTCGATAAATCCTGAGGGGCGGCAAAGGGGAACCCAGACTGTAAGAGTTCCAAATCTGGCAGTTGAACGGATTGTTGGCGATTGAGATCGAAACTCGTATCCGCATGAAGAGTACCTGTCAGTTGCTGGTCTGTTACCTTACCGCATACTCCCGGTTCTCTGGGGTTGAGCCGGAACGCTACTTCCAGCTTGGACGTTGGTGTAATCAGGTCAGCCGGCAAGTCCACCTTCAGGCTTTTGTTTCTGGCACCCTTTTCAGAAGTTAATCGCGCTCCACCAATAAATACTCCATCCAATAACACTTCTATAGCAGAAGTTCTGGGATTAACTTGGGGTCCGTAGCTGTAACGCAGGTTCATGGAACTGCCCCGCGTAAATTGGTCGTCGGGTAAGGCATGAAAATCGATTTCGATGGGGGGGGAAGCAGAACCCCGAACCGTGATATCTTGCAGAGGTTTCCCATCCTCTTGGGTTTTGATTTCGCTGAGTTTAAAGGAATTGCCGATTGGCAAATAATCAGTCCACTGGCGGGGGGGGGGTGATTTAACCTCCGGAAGTGTGTCCACTAAAACTGCCTGACCTGTACCAAACTTCCTCGTATCTGGCTGTACCAAAAACTGTGCGGCTTTGGCAACACCTTCTGGACTATTTCCCGTGACCACTAATACCGGTACCGCACCATCGAGGGTTGTGGTCATCATCAAAACACCAACATCCCCAGGTAGAGCAGCCTTATTTCCATCTAAAATTTGGTTTTCAACAATAGTAAAGGGCAGGTCTAAATCCTCTAAGGCGGGTTGCTCGGCTGGAGTCCCGATTATGACCAAACGCTCTCCCCACTCTGTTTCCTCAATATCTTGCACGAGGCGAGTCTCAATGGGGCGAAACTCCGCCATTCTGCCCAATGCCGCCTGGAAGCGAGACGCCGCCGTTAACCAAGTTTCATTGGCGGTCGGCAACAGGTAAGTCATGCGGTTGGTATCTAAACTCAGGTCGTCAAAGAACGGATAGGGATAGCGACTGAAGTTCAGGGGGATAGCTTGGGGCTGGTATTCAAACTGTAATTCTGAATCGGGCAGAACTTCAGTCCAAAGGGTCGGATCGCCAGAGTCGCTACATTCTGGATCATTATTCTGTCGTGCTACAATAACAAGCTCGTTATAGTCTTGAATCAGCCGCGATGGAACCTCAAACAGCACGCTGCCTACTTGAGATTGCTGACGATTGAGCGGCACTGAACCTATACTTGTGCCATTGACCTGCACTGTCAGGTTAGAGCGGCTGGCAATGAGGGCTGGCGAATGTTGGAACCGGAGCAAGGCTTTTGCCGATTGTACCTTCCAGCCACGGGGACGGGTAAAGCCTAATCGGGCTTCGGAATAGACACCCCGCATACGGAAACGATTGCCCACAACCGGAGAGCGGTTGAATTGCAGGACGTATTCGCCGGTTGGTAAGTCTTCAGTCGCTGTAGTCTCTTCTGCAGCTTCCGGTGCTGGGCGCGAAGGACGTTCTGGCTCGGCTGTAGAAGGGCGTGCGGTTGCTGGGGCTTCCGTTGCTGGAGCAGCAGGAGTTCTTTTGGGTGGAGCGCTTTGGGTTCGCTGCCGTGCAGGTGCGGGTGCAGTTTGTTTTGGAGTCGAGGGAGGACTGGATTTTTTGGGGGGAGAAGCCGGAAGCGGCTTGTAGACTGGAGTCTTAGTGGGAGCACTGGGTAAGGTATACTCACGGATTAACTGGTCTTCCTGCTCTTGGATGCCGCTCTCGCTTTGGGCTGATACCAGGGTGGCGCTCATCCCCAGCCCTAATATCAAGACACCACAGAGTAGTAGCAGCCACAATCGCGTTTTGACGGGTGCAGGGTTAGAACGATTTCGCCTACGATTGGCAGTAGCGGGTGTGGGTTTGGAGTAGGGAAACAAGCGTTTCATAGGGGTGTATCTTACTTTCTTTTGGGGGGATACCTAGTTAACTGTACAAACCAATTTTTTGGCTATTTTGTTTGATGTCTCACTGTAGTAGACTTGCCAAGCTTCAGATTCTGCCTGACTTGAGGCAGTCGCCTACAGCAGAAGACAAGGAGAGTCTAGAGAGAAAAAAAGAGGGAGCTGTTCAGATTATTCACCGGAAAATTGACATTGATCGCTCCGGTCTTTATAATCCTTTTATCTTGCTTGCTCCGAGACAACAATTACTAAGGTTTTAGGAGTTGGGGATTAATTACAGTGGTAGGTAGCAACCCTAACCAAGCGAGATTTTGAGTATAGTAGGCAGATTCATCATCCCAAATCCCCTGGTTGTATCGAGGCAAGAGTTTTTGCTTGAGCAACTGTTGAGCCATATCGGGGTTAACTGAGCGCAGAGCAAGGTATAGCATGGCGTACTGCGAAGTGGCTTCGTAATTCACAAGAGATTTACCCTGTAGGTCGATCCGAGCTGGTAGGCGCGATGACGAGCGCCATTGCGTCTGGAGAAGTTTGGTGGACTCATTGAGATAGCGCTGGGCTGCGGGCGCTCCAAACAAGTCGGCATCCCAAGCTACGCGCCACCAGACCCGATAGGCATCAAAGCTATACACGCTTTGAAGTTTGTGGGTAGACGGCATGGGTTGGAATTGACCCGTTTGGGGATTGAGGGCAATCCAGTCACTCGGCAAGCCTACAGTTGAAACTTGGGAGGACTTTTCGAGGACTTGATAGCTACTGTCTACCAAACTCAGCCAGTCATGTTTGGGATCGACTTGGGCAAAGAGGCGAAAAGCGTAAGGGGCGAAATAAGACGGATTGAGATAAATTGTAGATGCAGAAGGCGCAAAGGCTGCCTTGGGTCCTGGCAGAAGATAACGTTCCCCCTTGGGTCCAGCTACAGTGGACAATTCCCACAAATCTTGTAGCTTGAGTTGAGCCAACTCTAGGTAGTCGGGACGATTCCAGCGGCGGGACGCCCAAATCAGAGCCGTAATCGCATCAATATCAGCATCGCTAGCAAAATTGCTGTCGATTGAACCCCAGTTACCAGATTTATCCTTACCCCACAGCCAAACCCAAAGTTGGTCAACGGGTTCACCGGTAGCGGAAAGCCGATGGAGGTTCTTTTCCGCCCAATCGAGAGTAAGGGCAAATATAGTAGGGTCATCAATCAGTACAGCCCTGAGCATAGCGTAAGCTTGTCCTTCGGAGGTAGAGCGATCGCTAGCTTCGTAGTCAATCACTCGCCCATCTTCTTGAATAAATTGCTGTTTGTAGATGACCCAGCTTTGTTCGAGTATATCCTGGTTGGCGGTTCCTGTGGGTAAAGATGGTGAACTTACCACCGGGGAAACCGTTGTGGTTGGTGATGGCGATAAAGGCGTTTCAGGTTCTTCAGTAAACGAGATGGAAACGCAGCCGGTTAAATTTGACACAACTACCACAACAGCCACAGCCTTTAGAACGGGCTGAAGCCTTGGAGCCAAATCCCTAAATTTTAAGAATACGACTAAAATTAACATCTTCTCGAACTGGTCGATTAATACCGTTCCCATGGAGGTTGGAATCCCCGCCGTTGCAGGAAATCCTCCTGGATTTGCTGTCTCTGACGGGATAACTCGCCGCTAATTGTTCCTCCTCTTTGAATTTGTTCGACTTGCAGCACTTCAAGATCGGCAAGCGCCTCTAGCTGAAAATCTTGTACCCGTTTTAAGCCAATTAGTGCCTGACGAATGCCTATATCATTCGGGTTAAGAGCGAGTGCTTGAGAATACAAATTGCTTGCATCCTCAAACCGTCGCTGTCTAAAGCGAACGCCACCCAACGCTGATAAGGCTTCCCGATTATCAGGTTGAGCTGATAAAATCAACTCGTAAGCCTGCTCTGCCAGATCCAGATCGTCGATCGCTTGCGCTACTTCCCCTTGTAAGAAGTAACTGCGAATGTTACTGGGATCGCGAGCCACTAACTGCGCCACCCGCACCCGTGCCTGCTCCGGACTGCGTTGAGCGATCGCTTGAATTGCTCGAATTTGTACGGGTATGTTGCTCGGATCAAATTGCAGCAAGGCATCGTAGAGTGCTTCTCGACGAGGGTCTGCGGGTAATGCCGCCACTAGATTAAATAACTCCGGCGGTGCAGTCGTCGTCGGTTGCGTCTGTAGCCAATAATTAAGAACGGCTTCAGCTTGAGACTCGGAAATTAACTCCGCTTCATAGGCAAGGCTGGCGCGAGCAAGCTGGAGCGTCGCATCCTGAGGATTTCGAGCAATTAATTGATCGAAAACCGCTAGCGCCTCAACGGGGCGATTCTGCTGTAGGCGAACGCCTGAAAGCCCTTGCAGAGCCGCATTGAGAATATCCCGGTCGGGGGGGTTACTCGCAATTAACCCTTGGTAGCGCTGGGCGCTGGCTTCTAAGTTGCCCTCCCGACGCTCGATTTCCGCCGCTAGTAACTGGGGCGCAAGGTCGTTTGCTCCCTCCGGCGTTGCCGAGTAAGCGGCTAGAGCGCGTCTTGCCCCTGACAGATCGTTGTTTTGTAGCAACAGTTGAGCAATTCGGAAATTCAAAAAGGGAGCGTTAACTCCTGCTTGAAGCAAGCTGGCGTAGATGGGTAGAAATTCTGGTCCCGGCGGATCGATGGCTGCCAGACTTTGGGCAACCTGTCGCAGTTCGGTGGGATCGGTGGGAAGCGGTTGCAGCGCACTTAACAAACGTGCTCGAAGTTCAGCTTGGGAAATCAAACCTAACTCATTCTCCAACGCTACCTGCTTCACTAACAGACTGCGATCGCTCGGTTGGAGTGCCAGCAATTGTCGGTAAAATTGCAGCGCCGTTTGCTGTTCGCCCGGTATCCCACTGAAGATATCCGCAATTTCCCGCAACAGCCTCGGCTCTGGATTGGGAGTTTGAGCTAAGGCTTGACGGTAGAGATTGGCAACTTGTTCAGTAAGGGCAGTATTACCCGTTTGATTGCGAATTTCATTGAGTGATCTTGCTAGGGGTAAGGTAGCATTCGGGTTGCCCTGCAAGGGTGCTAGTACTGCCAGGGCTTCATTGGGTTGTTGATTAGCCAGATAAGATTGAGAAAGGGCAGCACGGATCAAAATAGCTAAGTTGGGGTCTTGTAAGGTTTGTGGCGCTCTGAGTTGGGCTTCTAAAACCTGTACCGCCCCAGCCGGATTGCCTGTTTCTCGTAAAGCACTAGCATAAGCGATCGCCGGATATCCGGTAATCTGATTGCCACTGGCGAGGTAGCGGTTAAATAATTCCAGTCCTTGTTGAGGATTGCCACTATTGGTATAGGTTTCGGCAGCACCTAAGAGCACGTTCGGCGTGGTGTTGCTTCGTAGTACGATTTGATAGTCAGCTAATGCCTCAGCAAAGCGCTGCTGATAGCCGTAGAGCTGCGCCCGCAGCGCCCGTGCTTCCGTGTCATTGGGATTAAGATTCAGCAAGGTAGTTAGTGCTTCAATCCCCTGGACTTGCCATTCCGATCGATAGGTTCCAAACAAACCGATTGACTTCAATGCTAGCTCGTTGGTTGGGTCTTGAGCCAATACCCGTTGATAGGCATTCCAGGCTTGCTCAATTAATCCCTGCCGCCTATAGGCAATAGCTAGACCGAGCTTGGCATCTAAAGATTGCGGATAGCGCTGCACCGCTTGCTCAAAAGCAGCAATTGCATCCTGCACCCGTCCCTGACCCAAGAGCGAAAACCCTTCTCTAACGGCTGCGGGTACGGTTTGGGCGTAGGCAGCCGGCATGATGTAAACTATCGGGATGCTGGCGGCAAGTCCCGCTATCCCTAACCCAATTATCTTAGTCATTTGTCCTTAGTCATTTGTCCTTAGTCAGCGAGTGGCAACGGATTCCGTAACGGATGTAACAGATAAGTTATCAGTTGGTGTTTGCTAATGCTCAATGACCAATAACGATTACTCTCTAGGCAGTACATCAAACTCAGTTTTCACGCGCACGCCGACATCGGTTTCAGAAAAACCATCGCGCTGCTGTAGCGAAAACCCGAGCCGCAAATTGGGTAAAAACCGGAAATCGTAGAACAGCTCCAGTACGTCTGGTTTTTCTCGACCTTGATTGTTCGATAAATTCTGACCGTAAGCTAATCCCAGTCGGTCGTTTTGGGTAAACACATCCAAGAACGTGACGCCGAAACTGTAGGTATCACCTGCCTCATCCAGCTCTCGGTTGATATACCGACCGTAGCGACCAAATACGCCCATATTCCACTCAGGAATAAAGTATTCGGCATTAAGTCCGTAAGCCTCTTCGCGGTCTCCTGGCTCTAATCCAACCTCTCCATCACCCCTGGCGATTGAGAAAATTTCTTGGAAACCCGTATCTGAACCTGCATCACGAGAGGTGGAATAGGTGCCGCGAATAATAGCATTACCATAGCGGAGGCCGATTTCGCCGGCAAAACCATCTAAGGCGAAGTCTCCTATACTCGAAGAAGACGAAAAGGCGGCAGCTTTGGCTTCAATATTATCAGTAAGAGTCCAGTTAACGAGGAATCCCGGATGAGATGCAATTCCAGTCGCACTCAGAGCTGGATTGGTCTGAAAGGCGGCGTTGAAGAAATGAGTGACTCCATCTTTGGCAAAACTGTTGCGATCAAAATAAGATGTTAGGTCTAACTGACCAACTACAAAGCGTAGGTTAGGCAAATCGTCAAAAGGAGCCGTAGCCAAGTAAAGCTCGTTGATGTTCAAACCTTGGTTGGGAGAATCTGCCAAGCTACTATCATCGCTCGTTAGATCGAGAGTGGCACCAAAGAGTAATTTGGGAGTTAGTGGATAGAGTCCCGCCAGCCGTGCCCGTCCTACGGATGAATCCCCCTGAACAACATAGGTTCCTTGCACCTGTAATGATGGCTCTCTCAACGCTGTACTCCGCAGTAGGGAGGAGTCTTGATTGGGCTGTACTTGTCCTAAACCTGGAGGGGGAGCAAGGTTAGGATTGGGAGCGTTAGGTAGGGCAGGAGGTGTTTGTGGGAAGGAGGGGGACTGTCCAAGGATTGTGTTGTAGTTGTTCGGCTGCCCTGGATTGGAATTAACGGGTTGGGGTAAGGGAACTTGACCTTGTGGTGCATAGGAATACTGCCCCGTTGCTGGATTGTAGTTAATCGGTACTCCTGGATTGGAATTAACGGATTGGGGTAAGGGAACTTGACCTTGTGGTGCATAGGAATACTGCCCCGTTGCTGGATTGTAGTTAATCGGTACTCCTGGATTGGAATTAACGGATTGGGGTAAGGGAACTTGACCTTGTGGTGCATAGGAATACTGCCCCGTTGCTGGATTGTAGTTAATCGGTACTCCTGGATTGGAATTAACGGATTGGGGTAAGGGAACTTGACCTTGTGGTGCATAGGAATACTGCCCCGTTGCTGGATTGTAGTTAATCGGTACTCCTGGATTGGAATTAACGGATTGGGGTAAGGGAACTTGACCTTGTGGTGCATAGGAATACTGCCCCGTTGCTGGATTGTAGTTAATCGGTACTCCTGGATTGGAATTAACGGATTGGGGTAAGGGAACTTGACCTTGTGGTGCATAGGAATACTGCCCCGTTGCTGGATTGTAGTTAATCGGTACTCCTGGATTGGAATTAACGGATTGGGGTAAGGGAACTTGACCTTGTGGTGCATAG
>NZ_JADEWY010000062.1 GCF_015207375.1 Coleofasciculus sp. LEGE 07092
CTGCTCCCCTGCACCCCTGCACCCCATCCCTGCAATTACCAATATCTTCTCTTATAGTTGGAAGTTGGAACGTTGGAACCTAACAATCCCGTGGCGAGCCATGCCTATCTGTATCAATCCTAGCTGTCCCAGACCCCATGACCCGAATAACGATAACCAGCGCTTTTGTCAAAGCTGTGGTTCAGACTTGGTGCTACAAGGGCGCTATCGGGTAATGCGCCTGCTGAGTGACAAAAGTGGTTTTGGCAAAATCTATGAAGTGTATGAAGGCAGTACGCCCAAGATCCTCAAAGTCCTCAAAGAGAATCTCAACCATGATGCCAAAGCTGTAGAACTGTTCAAGCAAGAGGCAGTGGTATTGGGACAGTTAAGTCATCCCAGCATTCCTCAGGTAGATGGCTACTTCGAGTATCAAAGCAGGAATAATCTGCCGTTGCACTGCCTGGTGATGGAAAAAATCGAGGGACCCACTTTAGAGGAGTGGTTACAGCAGCAGGAGAATCGCCCCATCTCGCAGGCGCAAGCGATCGCTTGGTTGAAGCAGTTGGCGATCATCTTACAACTTATCCATGACAGGCAGTACCTGCACCGGGATATCAAACCCTCTAACATTATGCTCAGACCCGATGGGCAGTTGGTGTTAATTGATTTTGGTACGGCGCGGGAAGTTACCCGAACTTACCTGGCAAAACTCGGCGCAGGACAAGGCATCACGGCAATTATTTCATCAGGATACACCGCACCGGAACAAATGAACGGTGAGGCGGTAAAGCAATCGGATTTCTTTGCCTTGGGACGCACGTTTGTGTTTTTGCTAACCGGACGGCAGCCGATGACGATGTACGATGCCCAACAGGATGCCCTCAACTGGCGTGGTTATACGACTGGGATTGCTCCGAGCTTGTTGAATCTGATTGACGAGTTGATGGCACGCAATCCGAGCGATCGCCCTAGCGATGCCAGAGAAATTCTACAGCGCCTTGAGGAAATGGAGGGGGATGGGGCGCAAACCTTTACAGAAACGGTTAAAGTGGGCGGCAGTCCCATCCCTGCATCCTGTCCGCCTCAAGAGGAACCGCACCGCAAATGGTACATTATTGCTGTTTTGGGAACACTGCTGGGATTAGTCTTAATCGGCATGATTGGTTTAGCAGTGTCCAATCCCGAGTTTATTTGGGTTTTCACGCCCGCCCAAGCACCGCAAAAGAAAGGGGAAGTCGATTATTTTCCCTATGTAGAAGGAACAGATAGCCAGGGAAGGACGGCTGAATTTAGCGTCGCGGTTCTGTCTCGGGAATATAAGTGGAAAATTGGCAGTTCCTATCAAGTTAGATACAACGATCGCCTTATCCCCATTGACGAATTAAAGTCCAATCTGGAAGACGAAGGCATCCAACGAATTATGGATAATCCCAGCGAGATTATTTCCGTGGGAACGGCATCCTGTGAGGGGGCTGCGGGTGCCGAAGAACGCAGGGCATTAGAACGTGCCAAGCAAATCCAGCTATTAGGTAAACGACTCTTTCGGGATGTGCCTTCCGTTCAAGATTATCGCTTGTTAAATTTGGGTCAATTTATCGGAGATGACTGTCAGGCGGATCAGGATTCAACGTCCTACCAACGCAGTATTATTATTATTGGCGTCAAGAACAAAACCGAAGGGGTAATTCTGGATGAAGCCTTGCGATCGCGCCTGGAAGATACACCCTTTGGGGATTTTCGGCTAGAAGATTATTCCCTAGGTTCGCCGGCAGAGTTTCAAACGATACCCAGTCAATTAGAAGGCTGACGGTTTGCTTGCCTTCTCTCCTTTCCCCACCTTAATAGACATCTCCAGAATAGAACTACTTCCTCAATTCCGACTGCAACTGAGTCCGCGCACTCTCTAACGCTTCTGCCAACTTACTGCCATCACGTCCCCCAGCTTGCGCCAAGTTAGGACGTCCACCACCACCACCGCCGCAGATTTTGGCAATTGCGCCAATAAACTTACCCGCTTGCAGTCCCTTACCGTTAACACCCTGACTAAACGCTGCTACTAGACTCACTTTGTCAGAGGTAGGTGTTGAACCTAGTACCACCGCACTCTCACCCAATTTTTGCTGCAACCGTTCAGCAGCAGTTTTCAGGGCATCTGGATCGGCATCGTCCATGCTGGCAACCAGAATTTTGAACTCACCCACTGACTCGGCTTGCCCCAGTAATTGGTCGGATTTCGCCAACGCTAATTCTTGCTTGAGGGCATCGAGTTGTTTCTGAGTGGTTTTGAGTTCGTTCTGAAGATTGGTGATACGCTCTGGGAGTTCTTCCGGTTTAACTTTAAAGCGATCGCTCAAGTCCCGAACGACTTTATCCCGCACATTCAGGTAATCGAGTACCGCCGCTCCTGCTACCGCTTCAATCCGCCGCACCCCTGAAGAAATACCCGTTTCTGAGACAATTTTAAACACCCCAATCTCAGCAGTATTATGTACATGCGTACCGCCGCACAATTCCATTGAGACGCCAGGGAAATCAATCACCCGTACCTCATCAGCATACTTTTCCCCGAACATAGCGATCGCACCTTTAGCCTTTGCCTCTGTTAATGGCATCACCGCTATATCTGCATCATGGGCTTCACTAATCCAGGTATTAATTTGCTCCTCAACTTGCTCTAACTCCTCCGGTGTCAGGGAACGGGGACAATTGAAATCAAAGCGCAAGCGGTCAAACGCCACCAACGAACCCGCCTGAGAAATAGAAGAATCAACAAGCTTTTTCAGTGCTGCTTGTAATAGGTGCGTTGCGGTATGATTTGCTTGAAGGCGACGACGGCAAGCACGGTCAATCTGTGCCGATACCGTTGTCCCTAACTGTAATGTACCCCGCTCAACGCGACCGAAGTGGACAAAAAGATTAGCTTGTTTCTGAACGTCTTCAATTCGGACTACCAGATTGTCACCACTCAGATAACCGCGATCGCCAATTTGTCCTCCAGATTCGGCATAAAAGGGCGTCTGGTCGAGAACCACTTGCACTTCAGTACCCGTCTCTGCTGATTCGACGGATTCGCCATTGGCAATTAGCGCCATCACTTGAGCGGTAGTGGCAGGTAAGGTATATCCCATGAATTCGGTAGCCGCAACACCGGATGTCACTTCGTCCAGAGTGCCTTGCGCCAACAAATCAATAGTTTCATGAGCGTCTTTGGAGCGTTGGGTTTGCTCCTCCATTGCCGCTTCAAAGTCTGCAATATCAACGGTTAAACCCTGTTCTTCGGCAATTTCTTGGGTCAATTCTAAGGGGAAACCGTAAGTATCGTAGAGTTTAAAGGCATCTTGACCGGAAATTTTCCGTGTTTGCTCAATATTTTTTTGCAACCCTTTTACTACAGGCGATTCCTGTATCTGCTTCAGTATGTCCGCCAGCATTTTCTCGCCCCGTTCCAGGGTTTTGAGGAAACTAGCTTCTTCCCGTTCCAGTTCGACTTTGATGAAAGACTCCCGTTCGCGGACATTAGGGTAGGCTTCTTCAGAGAGTTTGATTGCCGTTTGAGCCACTTGCCAGACAAAAGCCCCTTCAATACCAATTAAACGCCCGTAGCGCACTACCCGACGCAGCAAGCGGCGCAAAATATAGCCTCGACCTGTATTTGACGCGGTAATTCCATCGGCAATCATGTGAACGACTGCGCGAACGTGATCGCCAATCACCTTGAGCGAGATTTTCGTCTTCTCGTCACTCTTGGCATAGTCAATCCCGGCAATTTTCGCTGCTGTTTTGATAATTGGGAAAATTAAGTCAGTTTCGTAGTTATTGGGAACCTTTTGGAGGATTTGCGCCATCCGTTCCAGTCCCATACCCGTGTCAATATTTTTGTTCTTGAGCGGTGTCCGATTGCCGCTAGCATCCTGGTTGTATTGCATGAATACCAGGTTGTAGAACTCGATGAATCGGGTATCATCCTCTAAATCAATCGTGTCGTCGCCTCGTTCGGGGTGGAAGTCGTAATAAATTTCCGAACAAGGACCACAAGGACCTGTAGGACCCGATGTCCAGAAGTTATCGTCCTCTCCCATGCGCTGAATGCGATGTGCCGGGATACCGATTTTATCCCGCCAGATGGCAAAGGCTTCGTCATCATCTTGGAACACGCTGACGACTAGGCGTTCTGGGGGCAACCCAAAGACTTGAGTAGACAACTCCCATGCCCAGGCGATCGCTTGTTCCTTAAAATAATCCCCAAAGCTGAAATTCCCCAGCATCTCAAAGAAGGTATGATGCCGCGCCGTGCGTCCGACATTCTCAATATCGTTGGTACGCAGGCATTTTTGGGAGGTGGTAGCACGCTTAAATTCTGACTGGCGCTGTCCTAAGAAAATCGGTTTAAACGGTAACATTCCCGCGATCGTCAGCAGCACTGTGGGGTCTTCCGGCACTAGGGAAGCCGAAGGGAGTGCTTTATGTCCCCGCTGGGCATAGAAGTCGAGGAATTTTTGCCGGATTTCGTTACCGCTTAGGAACTGGGGAGTTTCAGGCATGATCGTTTCAGGGGACTTTAAGCAATCACCAGCAATCAAGGCTAGGTGATTCTTCCTTTACGGGGAGCTAGTTTTACAACATTTGTTCTGCACACACTACATGATACACCCAATCAAGTAGGTTTTGGGTCTTGAAAAATCATGTTAATACTCCTCAAGCCAAATTCGCATTTCAGATTCAGAAGACCGAGAAACTGAGCGACCTGTCACTGGATCATAGCCGTGCCAACAGGTTTTGCCAAAACGATCTCGGCTTTGCCAAATTCGCGGCTCATTCCTTGTAGCCCAAGCTTTGATAGTTTGCCTCCAAATGCTTTTAATTTTTGAAAAACGTGGCGTTTTTTTTGCTAGATTAGATTCGCTTGTATTAAAAATAGTTTCTAACCCTTCGGTATCCGAACAACGGGTAGAGTGCGTCATAAAAAATCACCTCTAGAGAATGAGGCATAATTTGGTAAATTTCCCTCTCAACTTCACTCTAGCGATTTATAACTTGACATTCCAAAGCTTCCTTCGATAGGTTGTATGAATAAAATCGATACATAAAATTAAACCTATTGTCCAGCTTTGGCAATACATCAAACCCTCCTGGCATTACCCCGATGGATGCAATCAATCCCTATAAATTAAAAATCTCTCAACTGCGTGCCTTAGTTGCAGTGGCAAACCACGAGAATTTCAGTGAAGCAGCCCTGCAGTTGCAACTCTCACAGTCAGCAATCAGCCACGCGATCGCATCCTTAGAAGAAGAGTTGGGAGTAGTATTACTCTCACGGGGGCGTCACGGTGCCCATCTAACACCAGTAGGAGAACGGGTACTCGTTCAGGCACGTCAGGTGTTACAGCTATTAGACGGGATAGTCAAAGAAGCCAATCGGGAAAAAGGATTGCATGGCGGACAGGTACGAATTGCTACGTTTCGGAGTGTAGCAACTCACATACTGCCAGGAGTCATCGCTCGATTTATCAACAGCCTGCCAGACATTGCCGTAACCATCACTGAACATAGTGATTATGTGGGTGTAGAACAAGCGTTGCGTGAAGGACGTGCGGATATTGGCTTCATTTATCTCCCTGCTAGTACCGAATTTGAAACCTGGGAAATTTTACGAGATGAGTATGTTGTCTTGCTACCCCCCAATACCCAATTCAGTAACGATGGACTAACATGGGAGCAGTTAGCAATTTACCCACTGATTTTCCCCCCTGCTAGCAATGCTTGCCATACGCGCATTCATGGTCACTTGAGAGTTTCGGGGCATCCTCTCAAAGCAGCTTACGAAGTTAACGAAGACTCAACTATTGTCAGTATGGTTATGCAAGGTTTGGGAGCTGCTATTTTACCCCGTCTTGCTGCGGAACCCTTACCCAAAGAGATAAAGGTCTGCAGTTTACCAGTACCATTGGAACGAATCATCGGAGCAGCAATTCGGACTGATACATTTCAGACTCCCGCTGTTTTTGCATTTCTAGATGCCCTGAGGAATACAGGTCAATTCAGTACTAAGGCAACGGTTTGAGTGGATAAGTTTTTGGCATTAAAATGCTATAATTGAAATAATCTAGTTCTTTGTTTTTGATTTTCTTGTAATTTAATTAAAAAACAATATTTTTAAAAAGCTTTTTTTAGTCTTTTCCAAAATCTTCTATAACCCGTCTAAATAAATTGTGAAATCTCTTATTGTATATCGCCATTTTCAACAGTAGATTCACGAATTAAATAAACTGGCTATAGTACTTTTATAAAATTTACTGGACAAACGTTGCTTAAATCAAGAGGGATTAGTAATGGTTCACTTTAGCATCATCATCACAACCTACAACCGTTTGCCCCTGTTGCAACGGGCTGTGGAATCGGCTTTGGCACAAACTGTCCCCTGCGAGGTTATCGTAGCTGACGATGGTTCCTCAGATGGTACAGAAGCCTACGTTCGGAGTTTGGGCAATCGTGTTGTTTACCATCGCAATCCTCTCAACCTCGGACACTGCGCCACCATGAATGCTGGAGTTAGTGTTGCCTGTGGGGATTGGATCAAACCCATTGATGATGATGACTATCTGGCACCCAACTGTATTGAAGAGATGGTAAAAGCGATCGCTCAATACCCCCAAACGGTTTTGTGTTCCTGCCAAGCCGCTCAAGTAAAAGCTAGCGGCACAGAAGTATCTTGTACTCAATCAGTCGGTGCTGGCAAAGCATTTTACGTCCTCCAAGAAGATATCCATTACAGAATGCTCTTGGAACAACTGCCCTTTGGCACTCCTGTGCAAGTTGCCTTTCGCAAAAATGCCTTTCTCCAGTCAGGAGGGTGGAACACTGACTTTGAGGTGAACTACGATGATATTGACTCTTGGGTAAAAATTGCTCAGTATGGAGATGCTGTATTTGTGAATCAGTGTCTAGCTTACCGCACCTTATGGTCAGAAGCGAACCATCTTAAGTTTTCCTTGCAACAGCGCCTCCATAAAAATATCTCGATCAAGAATAAAATCTATGCCTTGGTGCATGAAAAGTATCGGGAATCTTTACCTAGTCTTAAACACATCCATGCTTTTTTACAATTGCATTGGTGTTTGATTGGCTTTAAGCAACGAAAATTTTGGGAGGCGGCAACTCTACTGTTTCCAGCTATTTTTGACTTAAAGGCTTGGCAGCTTTTAATCTCAGTAATTTACTCTAGAAAACTTAAGATACCTAAAATTTACCAGCAGTCACTTCCGGCAAGCACCAACTTACAGGGAAGTTAGGATAATAAATCAAGACTGTTGGAGACTTCACAGTCCCTCGATGTGGCTAGATAGCTGAACAGAAAGGTTGAACGTTCCCTCGCAATCATACCCCTAATGTTGCTTGCTTGAGAAAATGGATAGGGGAATAATTTTGGGTAGAGAGCAATAACTAATGATACAGTTTAGGAAGTCGGATTGCTAGCACTATCCCCAGCATCATGACAGTCTACTGCATTAACTCCAAATGTCCACGGCGCAAGAATGCTGACTATCTAGAGTTTTGCAAAGCCTGCGATACTCCATTGACTATTAAGAATCGATATCGGCTGCTTCGCCCACTCAGACCTCTAAACGCACCAAACCCTACAGAAATATTTGAAATTCAGGATTTGGGCGCTGATGCCATTAAAGGAAAAAAATACAAAGTCTTAAAAATATTAAGACGAAACAATACCTATTTAGTTCAACTGTTTAAACAAGAAGCGGAGATCTTAAAGAAGCTCAACCATCCAGGTATCCCCAAAGTTCCACCGGAGGATGACTATTTTACTGTGTCTTTTTCCAAACGCAGGCAATTACATTGCTTAGTCATGGAAAAAGTTGAAGGAGAAAACTTACAGTCATGGCTGAAACACAACAACCAAATTTCTGAAGATAAAGCGATTGAATGGCTTAAACAGTTGCTGGAGATGTTGGACGCTCTCCACCAAGAGCAGTATTTTCATCGGGATATTAAACCTTCTAACGTCATGCTACGACCTAATGGTCAATTGGTGTTGATTGATTTTGGTACTGTTTGCCAGATGACAGGTACAATCGTGCAACGATTAATGGGAAAAGATGTTACAGGGGAAGGCGTTTTTTCACCGGGCTATACGCCTCCTGAACAAATCAATGGTAAGGCAGTTCCACAATCTGATCTTTATGCTTTAGGACGCACTTTTGTCCATTTGCTCACGGGTATACATCCTCTTAAGCTAAATAGTGATGATAAAACGGGTCAGTTGATTTGGCGAAAGCATACCCGTAAAATTTCAGAGCCATTGGCAGAGTGGATTGATTACCTGATGGACCCGTTTGTGTATCGCAGACCGCCCAATGCATCGTTTGTTTTGCAACATCTCAAAAAAAAGCCGTTATTACATCCTCCAGATCGAACTCTTCCCTCTTCACCGCCACCGTGGTTAATTATCTTAAATCTAGTACTTTTTTCCTTATTGTTAGTGACTGGCGTTCTATGGCTTCAAGCTTGGCAGCAACATCAGCGACGGATGGCTCCTGAAACTATCTCTCAAGTTGATAAACTTCCAAACTAATTACTATTCCCTTTAAAGAGCATCGGGAGCGTAACGTACAGGGATGCTAGTAGCCTCGTGAATCTGAGTGACAGTTGAAGTGACGCCGATGGGATCGATGCCTAGAGAGCGCCCATATCGCCAAGAATTGACAGATCTGTAAACGGCGGTAAATGTAGACGGTGATTGAGTTATCATCCGGTTCGCTTCTGCTTGACAGGAGTAGTGTCTGCTCGAACTTTACAAATGCCAAACTTTTTTCACCAAAATTTAAATTTATGCGCTTTAATTACTAAATAAGCCCAGGTAGTGTTCTGGTGCGACCAACTCATCATTTTACCAAAGTGAAGAAGGCTATGACAGTCAAGTCTATTACTGCACTTGCTATCGTTTCACTCTTAAGTCTGGGATTAACGAGGCGATCGCTAAGTTGATAGTCGTTCCTAAGCCAGTTAGTATCAATCCGACATCGTATCAGAATCGTTAAGCGATCGCACAGGGAGTCCCCAGGAAGCGATCGCTTTTGTATTGGCTGTCATGACATTAAGTAAGTGGGAGTAGGGAGTAGAAATTTCTCTCATTACGCAATTGAGCTGCAATGGGGTATGAGGCTGCAAAAGTAACAAAAAAAGTTTAAACTTTTGTTAAGAGTTCTAAGAAATATAATCATGACCCCTAAAGCAGGATTTGGCAAAACCCAGCCCGAGAAACAGACAGCCAAGGTAAACAAGGCAAAACGGACAGCCGCCTCTGGCAAGTATGACAAGATGAAACAGTCAAACTTGCCAGAGTTCAATATTTACATTCGTATTCAGGGACAGCAAAATTGGTTGCCAGCAGGTTCGATGGCGGTGAATCGCAGTAATCAAATTAACCGAGCGTTGTTTGAGCAAGAAGAAGAGTTGCGCAAGGGAGCATTTCGTCTGTTTCCCAAACTGCGCAAGCAGCAAAGTCAGTTGGAGTACGGCTATCGACTCAAAGAATTCAATGATGAGCCGATTGTTGTGGCAACTCGTCCCCCAGAAACGGTGGGGAGTTTGATTCAATCTACGATAAGCCAAGTCAAAGAGCGCTTTTCTTCTATGCTTAAGCGCCGTTGAAGTGGGTCGTTAAAGTCAAAAGTTCGACTACTATACCATCCAATGTAAATTTTAACGATGACAAAAATCATTGATCGGAACAGTTAATCCGGTTAAGTATTTAATTTTCGCACCCAAAGTCTTTCTGTATCGGCTTGGGTGTGGTTTTGATGGAATTAAACTGCCCAACAGCTAACCTGCATCGGCAGTGAATGCCATTTGAGTCTGAATTTTGTCGCTAAATAGTACCCATGACTGCCAATTTAACTGCTACTCAGAACCCGCTATTAATCGGTAAAGGACTACCCCCCTTCGACGCCATCGAGCCAGAGCACGTCGTGCCTGCCCTAACCGAACTACTAGCCCAACTAGAGAAGGAGCTTGAAACCTTAGAAGCAACGGTTACGCCAACTTGGAGTGGTTTGGTGGAACCCCTAGACCGCTTGACAGAATGCCTGAGATGGAGTTGGAGCATCGTGGGTCATTTGATGGGTGTCAAAAACAGCCCCGAACTGCGCGAGGCTTACGAAACAGTACAGCCCAACGTCGTGCAATTCATCAACACGCTCAATCAAAGTCAACCGCTTTATAACGCTTTCAAAGGGCTGCGAGACAAAGAGGAGTGGAGTAGTCTAGAACCCGCGCAAAAGCGAATTGTGGAAGCTGCGATTCGAGATGCCGAACTCTCTGGTGTGGGACTAGAAGGGGAAAAACGTAATAGGTTCAACCAGATTCAGATGGAGTTGGCAGAACTCAGTACCAAGTTCTCTAACAACGTGCTGGATGCAACCAAGGCATTTAGCATGACTCTGACCAATCCAGAAGAAGTGAATGGCTTACCCCCTAGCTTAAAGAGTTTAGCAGCACACCTCTGCCGGGAAGCTGGGGAAGAAAACGCCACTCCTGAAAAAGGTCCTTGGCGGATTACCTTAGACTATCCCAGTTATGTTCCTTTTATGCAGCACAGCACCCGTCGGGATTTACGGGAAAAACTCTATAAAGCCTTTATCAGCCGTGCCTCTTCGGGGGATTTAGACAACACCCCCCTCCTGGAGCGGATTTTAGCGCTGCGTCAGGAGAAAGCTAAACTATTGGGCTTTGAAAGTTATGCCGAATTAAGTCTTGCCAGTAAGATGGCTCCTAATGTTGAAGCTGTGGAGACACTGCTGGAAGAATTGCGTCGTGTTAGTTACGATGCAGCAGTGAAGGATTTGGAGGCGTTGAAAGTGTTTGCTGCTTCTAAAGGTGCAGAGGCAGCCAGCGACTTGAAGCACTGGGACATCAGCTTTTGGTCAGAACGCCAGCGGGAAGAAAAATTTGCCTTTAGCGCTGAAGAACTGCGTCCTTACTTCCCCCTGCCTCAGGTACTGGATGGGTTATTTGGACTAGTAAAGCGACTGTTTGGCGTCACTGTCACTCCAGCCGATGGGCAAGCCCCGGTTTGGCATGAAAATGTGCATTATTTCCAAGTGACTGACGAGACAGGTACACCCATCGCTTACTTCTATTTAGATCCCTATAGCCGTCCCTCTGAAAAGCGGGGTGGTGCTTGGATGGATGAGTGCATTACTCGCGCCAGAATTGCTGACAATGGCACGACGACAACCCGCTTACCCGTGGCGTATTTGGTCTGTAACCAAACGCCCCCAGTTGATGGCAAGCCGAGCCTGATGACCTTTGGGGAAGTGGAGACACTCTTCCACGAATTCGGTCACGGTTTGCAACACATGCTAACCCAGGTTGATTATCCTGGAGCGGCGGGCATTAATAATGTGGAATGGGATGCGGTGGAACTGCCCAGCCAGTTTATGGAAAACTGGTGTTATGATCGCCCCACCTTAATGGAAATGGCGAAGCATTATGAAACTGGGGAACCCCTGCCGGAGCATTATTATCAGAAGTTGCTGGCAGCACGCACCTACATGAGTGGCAGTGCCATGTTGCGGCAGTTGCACTTTAGTTTTGTGGATATCGAATTGCACCACCGCTATCAGTCAGGTGGGGAGGAGAGTCCAGCCGATGTCCGTAAGCAGATTGCTAAAACAACTACAGTTTTGCAACCGTTACCGGAAGATTCTTTCCTCTGTGCCTTTACCCATATCTTTTCCGGTGGCTATGCCGCCGGCTATTACAGTTACAAATGGGCAGAAGTATTGAGTGCCGATGCCTTTGCTGCATTTGAAGAGATTGGTTTGGATAATGAGGAGGCTGTTGCCCAAACGGGGAAGCGCTACCGGGATACAGTCTTGGCTTTAGGGGGTGGCGTACCGCCGATGGAAGTGTTTAAAACATTCCGGGGACGGGAACCGAGCACTGAACCGTTACTGCGGCATAGTGGGTTGGTTGCGGTGTCCTAGATAATGCCTGACGGTCGTTTGTCGGCAATTCACGGTAAGCTGAGGGTTAGAGTTATCGGTAGGCGTTAATTGTTGGTGCAGTTTATGCGATTTCGAGCTTGGTTAGCTACTGTTACGGTTGCTTGTCTTTTTTGGATACTCAGTTGGGTTGTTACTCCCCCGGCTTTAGCCTTAGTTCCGGTTCAACTGTCAGACCTTTCTTACCGTGAATGCCCCCCAGAGTTGGCAGAAGGGACGGTAATACCAGGTGGGAGTTCTGGTGCTCTAGCCAATTGCTTCATCGTTTACGGAAAAGCCACTAATAAGTCAGGTAAACTAGTTCTCAATGCTGACATCTACGGTCGTATCTACGATGCCAACAACAACCCAGCATTACAAAATCGCACCCGGTTAGGTTCCATTGATGAAGTCCCACCGGGCGTTAGCGATTTTGAACTGAGAATTACTGTTCCTGCTAATCAACCAACACCTCTGAAGCTGAAGCAATTCAAGGCTTCCGGTTTTACAGGCAAAGTCCGTCGCTGAAGTAGGGAATAGGATTTTTCCACAATAGACCGACTCAACTGTTGACGGGCAGCCTCTGCCAGTGACTCTTCCAGACAGAGTTAAAGGCTGCCAAACAGTCGAGCCACAATTTGCAGGACGATAATTGCCAGAATGGGAGACAAATCTAAACCCCCGATAGGCGGGATAAAGGAACGAAAAACGTTGAGATAAGGGTCGGTAATCGGACTCAAGAAAGCAGAAACTTGGTTCATCCATTCAATGGTTGGGAACCAGGTTAACAGGATTCTGACGAAAATGAGCAGTAAATAGATATTGATAAAGTTAGCGAGGCTGTTGGTCAGCAGTTCTGTCGCACTCATGAATTGAAAATTTTCCTTACTAAACTTCGATGACGGATCAAGCCTTTAAGTAAGTTTAACGGATATTACGGCACTCCGCCTTACCCCTAGGATGGCAAGAGGCTCAAATTCAAAGGCTGAGTGGGGTTTGCGGCTTAAGAATCGAGCGATCGCTTCTGCTCTGCAATTTCAGGATTTCCATTAACCGTACCCAATTGCTGGCGCACGTCATCAATTGCCGTATTAAGCTGGGCGATTTTATCTTCCAAGCTACGACGCGCTGCCTCAATGCTTTCTTCAGCCTTTTGCCGAGACTTTCTGCCTTTGACTGCTTTAGTCTCCGATACACCGGAATTGAGCAAAGACTGTTCGGTTTCGTTACTTTCACCGTTGCGTTGGGCAGCCACTAGCGCTCCAAGGACTCCACCGACTAATCCGCCCACTACGACTCCAGCGAGAAATCCGCCTGTAAAACCATCGCGCTGACTCATTTTTCCTCTCGTACCCGTGATCTAAACGAAACTTTTCTCCAGATTAACGGTTGGTGGACTCTGCTGCCTAGAAAGATAGCTCCCTACCTCCCTCTCACGTCCCAAAGGCGCGATCGCCTGCATCCCCCAATCCTGGCACAATATATCCCTGCTGGTTTAGTTCTTCATCAATGATTGCCGAATAAATCGTCAAACTCGGATAACTCGCACCCAACTTTTGCAATGCTGGTGGTGCGGCAACAACGCTGATAATCCGTGTTAATGCTGGATCAAGACCCCGTTTCGCCAATTCTGCCATCGCTAGCATCATTGTGCTACCCGTTGCCAGCATCGGATCGACGATCAAGATTCGTGCGCCTGCCTCAAATTGATTCGGTAACTTATTCAGGTAACAGTGAGCTTCTAAGGTTTGCTCGTTGCGTACTAACCCCAGATGGTAAACCGATGCCAGGGGTAACAACGTCTGCGCCCCCTCTAATAGTGCTAATCCTGCCCGTAGAATCGGCACTACTACCAAGGGAGTTTCTGGATTAACCATTGTCGCTGGACAGGGAGCTAGGGGCGTCTGTACCATAAGGTCTTCCGTTGGCAACCAGTCACGAATTGCCTCATAAGTTAGCCAGCGTCCCAACTCTGTCATCGCGCTTTTGAACAGGGGCGATGGTGTCGCCGCGTCGCGGGCAACGCCCAGCCAATGTTTGATCAGAGGATGAGGTGGAACGTAGACACGCAGTTGGGGAGACATAACAGGTAACGCAGAGGGGATAACTGAACAATATTAACGCATAGCCTTTCATTCGTATCCCTTATAAAGGGACAGTATGTCTGGCTGTATTTTATAATCCTTTGTTTTCAGGGACACTGACTCGGAATCCGGGTTAAATTGCGTTTTCCTTGACTATTGCTATTATTTTTCAATAGTGTTGACATAGATTTTCAATAAAGCTATAGTAACGGTCAGTGTTCTCCTCTCATTAAGGATCGGTAGGTGGGACGGGTAAGCCAAAGCTTGCCTGTACCCCCACTTTTTTTTAAGGGTTCATGGGGCATGAACCGTCAACCATAAACGCTACACTCAAATTTGATCACAAAGTCAAAAAACGCTCACGTTCATGCCTGTTGCTTCCCAACTTCGCTCCTCTACCAATCAATCTCCGACTCGTGAATTTGATGCCATTGTCATTGGTTCCGGCATTGGAGGACTGGTAGCTGCTACTCAGCTTGCCGCAAAAGGCGCAAAGGTGCTAGTCCTAGAACGCTACCTAATTCCGGGTGGCAGTGCGGGTTACTTCGAGCGCCAAGGGTATCGATTTGATGTTGGTGCGTCGATGATTTTTGGCTTTGGTACAGACGGAACGACAAATCTGCTCACCAAGGCGCTTGAGGCAGTGAATGTCAGTCTGGAGACAATGCCGGATTTCGTTCAGATTCACTATCACCTCCCGGAAGGATTAGAGCTGAAAGTTCACCGAGACTATGAGAAATTCTTGCAAGAACTAATAGCTCAATTTCCCCAGGAAGGACAGGGAATTCGCCAGTTTTACGACGAATGCTGGAAGGTGTTTAACTGCCTGAATGTGATGGAGTTGTTGTCTTTGGAGGAAGTCCGGTATCTGAGGCGAGTCTTTTTCCAGCATCCGCTAGCTTGTTTGGGATTGGTGAAGTACTTACCCCAGAATGCAGGGGATATCGCTCGGAAGTATATCCGTGACCCACAGTTGCTAAAGTTTATTGATATGGAATGTTACTGTTGGTCAGTGGTGCCTGCGGAGCGGACGCCGATGATTAATGCAGGGATGGTATTTAGCGATCGCCATTATGGAGGCATCAACTATCCTAAGGGGGGTGTGGGGCAAATTGCACAGAAACTGGTAGAGGGATTAGAGAAAGCTGGGGGGCAGATTCGGTACCAAGCCAGAGTGACGGAAATTCTCATCGAAAATGGCAAAGCAGTCGGAGTGCAATTAGCCGATGGGAATGTTTATCAGGCAAAACGAATTATTTCCAATGCCACCCGCTGGGATACCTTTGAGAAATTACTGCCACCTGAACAAATGCCAGCCAGTGAGAAAAAATGGCAGCAGCGGTATCAGAAGTCACCGAGTTTTTTGAGTTTGCACTTGGGGGTTGAGGCGAGTGTCTTGCCAGTTGGTACAGAGTGCCACCACATTTTGTTAGAAGACTGGGAGAATATGGAAGATGCAGAGGGGACAATTTTTGTATCGATTCCCACCCTGCTTGACCCGGATTTAGCACCACGAGGGTATCACATTGTTCATACCTTTACACCCAGTTGGATGGAGGATTGGCAGGGGTTGTCTGTTAGAGAGTACGAACAGAAGAAAGAAGATACCACAGGGCGAATTATTGAACGACTAGAAAATATTTTTCCGGGTTTAGATGCAGGATTAGATTACATGGAAGTAGGAACCCCTCGCACTCATCGGCGCTTTTTAGGGCGCGAGGATGGAACCTATGGACCAATTCCGAGACGCAAGTTAAGGGGATTACTGGGAATGCCGTTTAATCGAACGGCAATTCCAGGACTTTATTGTGTAGGGGATAGTACGTTTCCTGGACAGGGGTTAAATGCGGTGGCGTTTTCGGGATTTGCTTGTGCTCATCGAGTTGCTGTTGATTTGGGATTGTGAGTGCTTTGAGAACGATAACTACGCTATTTCATCAGAGGCTTTCATGATTTTTGGAGATGTCTAATGTAATCTAGTAGCTCACTCATGGCTTGGCTTTCTGAAAATTGATATTATACCAGTTTTTTAGGTCAGAGTTTCTATTCTGGAGATGTCTAATAGTCTCCCAGCGCTGTGGATTAAATGCCTCTGGATCGGGATAGAGTTCACTCATATGATGAGTATGGTAAAGGCTGACAAATACCTCCGTGCCTGTGGGTAATGCATAATCTCCCAGCTCAGTGGGTTGTGACGTGACACGCCCGTTCCAAGGCACAGGGGACAAAACGCGCAGACTTTCTTTGACGACTCGATCCAACAACGGCAACTGTTGCAACTGCTCAACGGTTGGAGCTTCACCCTTGAGCACACTTTGCAGTTCATCCAGCATGGCAACCATATCATCGCGGTAAGACTCTAGGCGCTGTTTATGAAAAGCGGGCATCATGAGTTGACGATGTTGCCGATGCTGCTCACTGTTGACGCCAAATAACCCGACGAGAAAATGTTTTAAGGGTTCAGTGCCAAAACCCTTTTTCTTTGTATAATTTACTACCAAAGGGTAAAGCAATTTTAAGACCATAGCTTACAAACTACTCACCTGTTCCGTCGATAAGCCCAAAAGTTCTGCGACTTGTACCACCGTCATTCCCGTCGCCAACAGATTTTTGGCAGCTTGCAGCACTTGAGCCTGAGCCTGCTCTTTAGCTTGTCGTTCTTGCTCTTTCTCTAAACGCTCCTGTTCTGTATCAGTCAATAGCCAATTGCCATCTTCATCACACCACCGCAGCCAGGAGCTAGAGATGCCCTCAAAGTTACCCTCCCAAAGCCCTAAGCCAATATTTAGATCCGCTAGCCATACTTGGGGATTGCTCTCATTAACCTGCTGTTCTTGATAGCGTCCTCCGACCCACTGAAAATAGCGCAGTCGCTGCGTTTGGCGGCTATAAACTAGATAGTGAGGCACCCGGAGCTGCTGTTCATACACCGAAAACTTAGCCAGGGGACGTTCTGTTTCACTGCTCTGGATAGCTGGTGGCGATGCAGTATCTTCTCCCTCCACTGCATCTTCAGCTCGATAAAACCGCCCCAAGTCTTCTCGCTCGGTGCCTGAAGACAAAAACTCAATCACCACGTAGGGGTTCTGCCCCTCTTGCCAGGTGACATAACTCCGCCGAAAGTCCTGCCCGTTATAAAGCCTGGGGACTCCCACTGCCAGAAACCAGTCGGGTCGCTTATACCACAGCGGATGATGGACATCGTAGTAAAGATTAAGATCGGCTCCAGTGAACCATTGATCACGAGGATAAGCTACCAGAGATAAGGTTCGGCTCAGGAGCTGAGGCTGTAAATCATGAAATTCGTCTGGCAATCCTGGTTCTCCTATGTATTCACTGGGTAAGTCATACATGGTTGGCAGCGTCTCGCGAGGGGAACGAGGCGGCTCAGTTTGAGGAATGGAGTGTCCAATTGCAAACGTCATGGCAGCGCTCAATTTTCTATGGTTTCTATTTTATCCAGGCGGGTTGTCTATTGAAGGTATTGGCGCAGAACAGCAGATGTGGAAGGATGCGATCGCTGCGGATTTTTCGGCTCTCCCGTATTTAGGTAGATAAGTCTAGCTTATACTTCAGCAAAGCTTTACAGTCTAAGGCTTTTAGAACAACATTTGATAGAAAGCTATCAGTATCAGTAAGAGAGACCGTCTGGGAGTTCTCAAGCGCTATCCTGAAGTAATACCGACACAAAGATTATCGAGAGCAATTGTTGATAGTTTTTATGTATCAATTGGAGATTACCCATGAGTTTCTCACTTTTGGATAAACCAAATCCCAAGCCCATAGAGGAAAAAATTGTTACTCTGCATGGCATTAGCTGGAAGCAGTTCAAAACAATTGAAGCTCAGTTGGAAAATAACCGGGATGTCAGGCTGACTTATTTATCAGGGGTAATGGAAATCATGTCTCCTATTGGAGCGGAACATGAATACGTCAAAAGGACTCTGGGACTTCTACTAGAAGCCTACATGAGAGCGAAAGGCATTCGATTTTATGCAACTGGTGGTTTCACGCTAGAAGCACCTGGGTATGCTTCTGGCATCCCGGATGAATCTTACTGCATTGACAGCCGGAAGGAAATCCCTGATATTGTCATTGAAATCATTATCACCAGTGGCACTATAGACCGTAAGGAGTTATTCAAACCGTTGAGAGTCCCTGAAGTTTGGTTCTGGAAGTCTAACCAACTTAGAATCTTCCAACTCCAAGGCGATGACTATCAAGAGGTAAACCATAGTCAATTTTTCCCAAATTTAGATAAGGCTTTGTTGCTGCTATCAATTGCCCATCCTGACCAGTATGATGCTGTCAATGAATTTGTAGAAATTATCCGTCAAGCCTAACTAGGGAGCATGGTTAAGCACCTAGGGTCACTCAGACGGGCTTAGGTGTTAATGTCAGGAATCGCGCCGGGGCAGGGTTTTGACTTGCATTCACTTTTGAACTCTGTAGCATTTCCCAGTCTGCTGAGGTACATCGATCTGGCTGAAACTAAGGCTTGTAGCTTAGAAGCTGTACCTCACTTGCTTGGGAAGCGCCATATAAGGTTGTGCTGGTGATTTAGCAAGTAAGGCGTCCTGCTGTCTACTAGCGTTGTTATACCAATGTAGAGGCGGACACACGATCACATAATTCAACTTCCGATACACTGCGCGATCGCACCCACTCTATCTGAGTCCCCCTTTTCAAGGCTAGGGAGGATCTAGGATCTGTTGCAAACATGAATAAAATTAGTACAACGTATTGACAAAAAAGCGATCGCTTCCCACTCCCCCAAAAGCGATCGCTCTTTAGCAGACTGCCCCCTAAGTGCAGACTAAAGACACCTCAATAACTAACCTTGAGTGGCTTCAACTTCAGCAACCATCAACAGTGTCTTCATCACCGAGTCAGGATTCAAGCTCATTGAGTCAATTCCCAACTCAACCAAGAACTTGGCAAACTCAGGATAGTCACTAGGCGCTTGACCGCAAATCCCAATCTTGCGACCATTCTTCTTGGCTTTTTCGATTACCATCCGCACCATTTCCTTAACACCGTCATTGCGTTCATCAAAGATGTGAGCAACCAGTGCCGAGTCACGGTCAAGACCCAAAGTTAACTGCGTCAGGTCATTGGAACCAATCGAGAACCCATCAAACACTTCACTGAACTGATCCGCCAAGATAACATTACTAGGAATCTCGCACATCACATAAACTTGCAAGCCGTTTTCGCCGCGCTTGAGTCCATGTTTCTCCATTTCAGCTAGCACCTTACGACCCTCATCAGGAGTGCGGCAGAAGGGAATCATCGGGATAACATTGGTCAAGCCCATTTCATCCCGTACCCGCTTGAGCGCCTTGCACTCTAAGCCGTAAGCTTCGGCATAATTTGGATCGTAGTAACGAGACGCACCACGCCAGCCAATCATCGGGTTTTCTTCTTTTGGCTCAAACTGCTTACCGCCCAAGAGGTTGGCATACTCGTTGCTCTTAAAGTCGGACATCCGCAGCACCACAGGGTTGGGATAGAACGCCGCCGCAATCATGCCAATTCCACGAGCTAGCTTATCCACAAAGAAGTCAGACTTGCGCTCGTAGAGGTAAGTCATCTTGTAGATATCCCGCTTGACTAATGCATCTTCTAGGTCATCGAAGTGCAGCAGCGCCAAGGGGTGTGCTTTGATGTGATTCGCAATGATGAACTCTAAACGAGCTAATCCTACACCATCACAAGGAATCGAAGCTAAACCAAAGGCTTCTTCAGGGTTGCCCACGTTCATCAAAATCTTGGTGCGGGTGCGAGGCAGGTTATCCAGTTGCGTTTCTTGAACTTCAAAGGGCACCAAACCGTCATAAACTCGTCCTTCTTCCCCTTCGGAACAGGAGATAGTCACTTCTTGCCCACTGGTCAAAACACCTGTGGCATTACCGCAACCAACGATCGCAGGAATACCCATTTCACGGGCGATAATTGCCGCGTGGCAGGTGCGTCCACCTTGGTTGGTGACAATGGCACTAGCTCGCTTCATAATGGGTTCCCAGTCGGGGTCAGTCTTATTCGTAACTAAGACTTGACCGGGTTCAAACTCATCGATCTTGTGGACATCCAAAATAACATTGGCTTTGCCCTGACCAATCATTTCCCCAACAGCACGACCCGTTACCAATACGTCAGAGGTTCCCTTGAGCTGATAGTTCTTGAGGACGCTACCTGACTTCTGGGATTGTACGGTTTCGGGACGAGCTTGAACGATGTAGAGTTCGCCCGTGAGTCCGTCTTTCGCCCACTCAATATCCATCGGAGTATATTGACCCCGGACTTGAGAATAGTGGTCTTCAATAATACAAGCCCAACGTGCTAGGACGAGAATTTCCTCATCATTGATGGCATATTTCTTCTGTTCAGACTCCGGCACTGACACGTTCTTCGTCAGTTTCGTACCGCCGATGTCATAAATCATCTTGATTTCTTTGCTGCCCAAGCGCTTCTCTAGAATCGGGCGGAATCCTTCTTTGAGAGTAGGCTTGAACACAAAGTATTCGTCAGGGTTGACGGCACCTTGGACAACGTTTTCACCCAAACCGTATGCCGCAGTAACGAGGGCTGCATTCTTGAAGCCGGTTTCGGTGTCGATTGTGAACATGACACCAGAGGATGCCAAGTCGGAGCGCACCATTTTTTGTACGCCGACCGATAGGGCAACATCAAAATGGTCGAAGCCTTTGACGGTGCGATAGGAGATTGCCCGGTCGGTAAAGATAGAGGCAAAGCAACGATGGCAGGCTTCTAAGACATCTTGAACGCCAAAAACGTTCAGGTAGGTTTCTTGCTGACCGGCAAAGCTAGCATCGGGTAGGTCTTCCGCCGTGGCGCTAGAACGAACTGCCACATCAACGGCGGCACTGTCCTGTTTGCACTTTTCTTGGAATTCCGGGTCATCAAAGCGATCGCACAATTGGGCTGTGTAGCCGTAGCGTTCGCACAGTTTAAGGTAAGCTGCGGCGATCGCATCTTGCAAGTCTTGGGGGAAGGGGGTATTGAGCAGTAAAGACCGCGCCTGCTTACCCCGTATCCGCAAGTTGTTAACATCTTCAACATCCAGGTCAGCAAAGAGTTCGCGTAGTTTTTCTTCTAAACCCGCACCTTGGATGAAATAACGATAGGCATAAGCTGTAGTCGCAAATCCTGTAGGAACCCTGACGCCCTTCGCGGTCAGTTGTTGAATCATTTCGCCGAGGGAGGCATTTTTACCGCCAACCAAGGGAATATCAGCAATTCCTACTTCTTCAAACCAGAGAACTAACGCTTGTTCTTTAGACGTTTGGGAAGAGGTGGTTTCGGTAGCTGCAACCATTAGGTATTTCCTCCTAGTCTTGGTCTTAGTTTCAGTTTAACTAGGACGAAGCTCATTGGATTAACTCAATAATCTTTTCTTTACAATTTAGAACTTAAATAAAATAGGATTATTGCGCTTTGCTATTGTCCGTATTGATTTGCAAGCTTACTATTGATTGATCTAATTCTTATTAAGGCTTTATCCTTATAATCTCTATTCTTATACAAGGAAAGCTTGAATGAAATTTTAGGCAATACACTACAAACTATTTTATCATCATTTTCATTCGCTTATCCGTACAATTAAACAAATGTTTATTTTTTTAATGACTCTTTCCTAGTTAGATCTATCCTAAAAGTAAATGAGATAAATTCTGACGATAGAGAGCAGGGATTGAATAACTACAAGGTTTACAGCTCTTGGCGTTTCGCATTGCTTGTAGAGTTACTTCACCTAAAATCCCAGAGTAAGGAGCGGAAATCAGGATTTTGATAGCAGAACTTATACCCGTCTTTACCGTGAATCTTAAGGGAATAATACAGCCCCCTTGATCCTGAAGAGAAGATGGGCAAGACTTCGTATTTTACAATTATCGCAATTGAGAAAGTTTTGAGATAACGATAATTAAATAATGAGACAAGTCTAACTCTAGTTTCAACTCTATCTTAGCACTTATGATCTGTATCCACCTTCAGTTGCAAGCCGTTGACTTGAGAGATTATAATCAGTGAGACGAGGGCTTTCACCACGCTCAGTACCATGGACTTGGTGCTATTAGACAGGGAATAAATTCCCTGGCTGATTATGAGGTTAATTGAGAAGGGTGCGAGATGTCAGGTGTACTCCACTCAAGCGAGAATCAGTATCTGACGTGGGTTAACATCTGACTGTAAACTTATGTCAAGTAAAAGTCTGAATTTAACCATGATTTCTCGTCGCACTGTTCTCAGCATTTTCTTAGCTACCTGTGTCGCCAGCTTCACTTGGTTTAACTTCACCCCAACCGCATCGGCTCTTGGTGGCAAACAACCGCCAGTAAATGAACCAGCACCAGAGTTTACCTTACCCACCAATAGTGGCGAGGGTAAGGTGTCGCTCTCTGATTACCGGGGGAAGTGGGTTGTTCTCTATTTCTATCCCAAGGATTTCACCTCGGGTTGCACCCTAGAAGCTCGTCGCTTCCAGCAAGATTTACCGAAATATATAGAGAAAAATGTGCAGATTTTGGGTGTGAGTGCAGATGATGTGGAGTCTCACGCTGACTTTTGTGATTCAGAAGGGCTAAAGTTCCCCCTGCTGGCAGATACTGACGGTTCAGTAAGCAAGGCGTATGGCTCTTGGATGGGTTTTATCTCCCTGCGCCATACCTATATTATTGATCCAGAGGGTATTCTGCGGGAGATATATCTCGGTGTCAGACCAGCAATTCATAGTACAGAAGTACTGGCGCGTCTGGATGAGTTGCAATCGACGGCTTCTTAAGGTGGGGGAGTTGGGAGTTGGGAGTTGGGACTGGGTACTGGAAATTGCTCAATGATGTTTTTGAGGACAACTTGGTATTAAATTACCGAGCTACATGATGAAAATCAATCATCGCCTGCCGATAAAACTCCGGCATTCCCGTATCAAAATACTGCCCTTTAACCAAATACCCAATCATTCCCCCTTCTTGCCGCAACTTGTCAAGGCAGGTTGTTAGTTGAAATTCTCCTCTTTCCCGGATGTTCTGGTTAATATTCTTTTCGAGAATGTCAAACATTTTTGGCTCTAGTACATAGATTCCAAATATACCCAGAAAATAATCCTTTGTTATCCCTTTAACCTGTAGATGCTGACGTGCGTACTCTACATCTGGTTTTTCACAAACCTGGGTGACAGTAATAATTGAGTCAGATTCCTGCCAAGTGCCGGCAACACAACCTGCTTTATGAATAAGTTTTGCTGGCATAATGGTTAATCCAATCACACTCTGATTGACTTGTTCATAAACCTTTAAAACTTGATCAGTACATGAAGTTTCATTATCTGAGGTATAAACATGATCGCCGAGCAGTAACAGAAATGGCTCATTATTTACCCAGTCTTTTGCACAGAAAACGGCATGACCGTAACCTTCTTGTTCCGCTTGAACTAGAATAGTAATTCGCTGTCCTAGTTCTTGGAGATATTTACAGTAGGTTTGATTTTCTGGGGAGAGTTTGTTCCACAATTCTGGCTTGGGTGGAGCTTTAAAGAAGTCCTCAAAAATTTTGCGATCGCTCGGTTGCACAACAATCCCAATCTCTTCTATCCCGCCACTCACAGCTTCTTCTACAATCGCTAAAATTACGGGTTTGGCACGACCTTCTCGATCGATAATGGGGAACAGTTCTTTTTTGAGGACTTTTGTAGCGGGAAACAGGCGAGTGCCGAAGCCTGCTGCCGGAATCACGGCTTTGCGAACCTTAGGAGTCTGCATGAATGGTTAAGGTTAACGGTTGCATTTGAGGGAAATCACGCTTAATTAGTCTAATAACTTTTTGTTGACTGGTCTTGTCTTTAACAATAAATTGGGCAGTGCCATCCCCTTGAGAACCAACACCCTTACCTCCCCAAATATAAGGCTGAATGGGTTCGTAATTGAGCAGTTGGTGCAAGACAGGAGCTTTCAACTGTCCGGGGCAGGCGGGGATAAGATATCGGTCAAATTCAGCTTGAGCTTTTTTCATTAGAGTACCAAGTTGTTCGGCATTTCCCTGTTGCAGTGCGTCAACGGCTTCCTGGGTAATTTTAGAACTGATAGCACCGAGATAGTTCTGCACATTCTTCTGTACAGTGTCAGTAGCGAAGGGATAACACTGATTAAGCTGGCTGAGAATTTGTCGAGTATTTTTGCTAGCTCCAAGGTCTACCATCACAAAAAATAAATCATTCGGCACCTTTAGCTCGATAATATCAATGCGATCGCCATCAAAAATCATCAAGATGGGTTGACTGCCGTAGGCACAAGCTTGATCCATGCGCCCACACAGAGAAGGGGTAGCAATTTCCCCCAAATAAGCATATTCCATTTCCCCTCGGAGGGTCATTTTCAAGTCATACAACTGATTGAAAGCCCGTGCCGCTAAAACGCAGATAGTAGCACTCGATGCCAATCCTTTCTGAACGGGTAAATCTGTTTGATAATTGTCGATTTCTAGTCCACCCACCTGGAAGTAAGAGAGAAATTGGTAAGCAACGCCAGCGGCATAACTAAAAAAACCACCCCTTCGGGCTTCCGTTAGCAAAACCTCCCGTTCCATAGGGAGCTCAATTACCTCTGGAGGGGTGCCATCACTGAGGGAGGCGTGAAGTATAAGGTGGGTAGGATGGGGCTTTACCTCGGCATACAGTCCCTGATTGGTGCCAGTGATAATGGCATAACCCTTTTCTAGCTGACGATTCAGGCGGCGATAGCTTCCTGCCCAATCGCTATGTTCCCCAAACAGACACAACCGACCTGGAACGAAAAGTTTCATTCGTTTATTCTGTTAAGTTTGCGTTCTCCAGTCAATAGCTTACAGATTGAATCTCTTGCCAGCATTGGTGTAAAGCAATCGCGCAAACTACGCTAACACATCAAGCGGGATGTCGGTAAAAATGGGACGTGTCCTTCTCGATATACCTTTACAAACGACTCGACCCCTTCAGACGAGTACGGTTTGAGCCAGAGTTTACCCAATTCAGCACGGATTTTAGAGAGTAGGGAATTCTAGAAAACCTCATTTCCCTACTCCCTGAGTTTAAAGTTTTCGTGAAGATGACGATTTTCCCTGGCAACCTCACTAGAACCTTGTTATATTTATGTAAAGAAAGAAAACGCAGCCGCTAGCAAATTAAACACACTCAGCTTTCTAAATTGCTTGTGAAATCTAGGTAAAATCGAAACCAACAACGTCTTAACCGATGATATAGACACTGATGTGCCTACTTCATCCAATGTTAAGAAGCTTGAATTAGACACACTCGGCTGACTCCATCACGGGACTCACAAATAAAAATCTTATTTTCAGGGCATCAGCAGACTACATCTTCAATACCTCTATCAAGGAACGAACTTTATGAACTTCCAACACATAACAAACTTTCTTCGCAATACTGGTGCCGTCGCTTCACTCGTTGCTGCCTCCACAGTAGCTACAGGATTTCTCGCACCTTCAGCCTCGGCTATTTCCTTTGTTCCTACTCAGGAAGGCGAGGTTAATGTTGGTTTCGACAATCCCCTAGCTGGTTCTTACTTGCAACTCAATCCCCTCATCCAGAGTATCGAAAGTCTAGTAGACCCGTCTACCAATACCCTGAGCCGCCTCTTCGTTGACTTAGCTGGAACGCCTAATACCTATGGTCAAGTGGATTTCCTACCCAATGATGTGGGTACACCAGCAGGTCAATATTTCTTCCGTCCTGTGGCGCTACAGGCAGATGGTGAAACACCACTGGTTGAACAGGGGCAATTGGAAGTAGGTCGGTTCAAGTTCAACTTTGCACAAGTTATAGACTCCCTTTCCGTTACCTTCTTTGATACTGAGTTCTTCGACGCGAATGGAGTAGGTGGATTAGGAGGTGTAGGCGCTGGAACCACCTATGAAGGCATTGAAACCGATGGCACAATCACAGATTATGTTTCTGCTGGTGGAAACAAGAACTTCCAAACCGTAACCTTTGAAAATGTCAGTATGCTCACCCTCGATTTAGGTGAAAGAGGTGCATTCTTTACCTCTACTGGCGATGGGGTTCTCTTCCAGGTTGACGGAGAGGTATCTGTGCCTGAACCTGGAACTGTCTTGGGCTTAGGTGCTTTAGCTCTCACCGGTGCTTTCGGCTTACGCAAGCGTAATAAGAAGGCTTAAATAACTCTATCTCAAGGCGGTTGTTACTCTTCAGCACTCTCAGTAACTAGATGTGCTATAGGTAGGGTGGGCAATGCCCACCCTATTATTATTATTAGGGATTTCCAGAAAATAAAAGAGGGTTTTGTGCATCTGCCCATGTATATATATGCCCCACTCTCCCTACACTCCCCCTTGGTATCTGAGAAATGGCTTGGCAATGACTCTCTATATCGCCTTTAAAGCCAAGGGCAATTGGGAGACAACTCTAACTGCTCCGGAACCGCCTTATCAAGAAAAAATCTTTATCGGTGCGCAAAACGTACCAATTTATGGTAGGCTTTCTAAGCCTGATAACCCTAAAGGCACAATTATTGGCACCTATGGGATTACCGGAACTCTGGATAATCAGTGGTATTTAAAACTCTTAGGGCGCAAAGCATTTGCCCAGAACTATGCCGTTGTTTTATTTGACTGGCGTGCTCATGGCAAAACTGCCCGATTATCTCCCACGTTAACCTCCGATGGCTTGTACGAAGGTGAAGATTTTGTCAGAATTGCTGCCGCAGCCAAGGCAATCGGTTGTCCGCCACCGTTTTGGTTTACGGGCTATTCTCTAGGGGGGCAACTGGCACTGTGGGGAGTAAAAGCGGCTCAATCGCTCGCATATTGGGAAGAGGATATAGGATTAGAAGAGTCAGATATTGGCGGTGGTGCGGTTATTTGCCCCAGCTTAGAGTCTAATCGCTCCCTTTCCTATCTGGTTCAGCATCCCTTGGGCAGGTATTTAGAACGTGCGATCGCTCAAAACTTAAAGAATCTCGCTCGCCAATTGTATCAAGCACATCCAGATGCCATTGATCCAACCGCTATTGAAAAAACGAATAGTATTTGGGGGTTTGATAAGGCACTGGTAATCGAGAAATTGGGTTTTTCATCGGTAGAGGAATATTATGAAGCCAGCAGCGCTCTTCACCTGCTGCCTCACCTGACTAAGCCCACTTTAATCCTTTACGCTGCTGATGACCCGATGTTTGACCCCACTCTTATTTCAGATTTGCAAACGGCTTGTGCTGAGAACCCGGTGCTTGATTTAGTTTTAACCCAGCAAGGGGGTCATGTGGGCTATATAAGCAGTAAAGAGACTCAATGTCAAGCCCTGTATTCAGATTGTTGGTGGGCGTGGAATCGGGTGTTGGAGTGGTGTGATCTAAATTCACGCCCTCTAGACTAAAGACATTGACGACTATTCACTCATCAATTGAAGGGACTAAATTAACGTGGAACCCCCTAAAGCCGAGGAAGCACGCCATCTCACTCATGCTGCCTTCGATATTATTGCCATCGCCTCTTCCGCAGGTGGATTAAAGGCATTAATCCAAGTTTTATCCCATTTACCGACTAGCTTTCCCGCCGCAATTGTGGTGGTGCAACATATCGATCCTCGACATCGTTCTTTGATGTCAGAGATTCTCAGTCGGCGCACTCCGTTGCAGGTGAAGCAAGCAGAGGAGGGGGATTGTTTGCAAGGAGGCGTTGTTTATATTGCGCCGCCAGATTACCACCTGCTCGTCAACCCAAATGGGACTCTTTCTCTGAGTCAGTCAGAAACCGTGAATTTCGTGCGTCCTTCTGCTGATTTGCTGTTTAATTCAGTGGCAACGAGTTACAAAGAGCGATCGCTCGCCGTGGTGCTGACGGGTACGGGACGAGATGGGATGATGGGAGTGCAGGCAATTAAAAAAATGGGTGGTATGGTAATCGCTCAAGACAAACCAACGTCGGAATTCTTTGGGATGCCGGGTGCCGCTCTTGAGACGGGGGCTGTGGATTTTGTCGTATCGTTAGTGAAAATAGCTTCTGTTTTAGAGAAGCTGGTGATAGATAGAAAGCACGATGAACTCTAACGAAGAGGATCGGGTATTTGAAGCGCTGCTGGATTATCTGAGGCGATCGCGGGGGTTTGACTTCACCGGCTACAAGCGCACCAGCCTCAAGCGGCGAGTGCGTAAGCAAATGCAAAAGCACACTATCAACACTTTTGGCGATTACTTAGACTACTTAGAAGTTCACCCCGATGAGTTTCCATCCCTGTTCAACACGATCTTGATCAACGTTACCTCCTTTTTTCGGGATGCTTCTGCCTGGGAGTATTTACAGAATCAGACACTCCCCAATCTTTTGCTTCAAAAGACGGTTGAAGAACCGATACGAGTTTGGAGTGCAGGGTGTGCTTCTGGAGAAGAAGCTTATACCATCGCCATCATCCTAGCGGAAATGTTGGGTGCAGAGCAGTTCCGGCAGCGGGTTAAGATTTACGCCACTGACGTAGATGAAGAAGCCCTAGCTTATGCCCGTCAAGCTAGCTACACAGCTCAAACCCTCGAAACCCTACCCGATGAACTGCAAAAGCGATACTTTGAACAGACAGGAAACCAGTACCTTTTTCGCCCTGACTTGCGCCGTGCCATAATCTTTGGCCGCCACGACTTAGTACAAAATGCCCCAATCTCCCGTCTTGACTTGCTCGTGTGCCGTAATACCTTAATGTACTTTAATTCAGAAACTCAAGCTAGAATTTTAGCTCGCTTTCACTTTGCCCTCAACCCAATAGGCATTTTGTTTTTGGGTAAGGCAGAAATGCTACTGACTCACACCAACCTCTTCAATCCCCTCAGTTTGCCGCAGCGCATTTTTACAAAGGTGTCAAAAATTAACCTGCGCGATCGCTTGTTAGTATTGGCTCACTCAGGTAAGGAAGAGGTAGATAACCGTTTGGCTAACTATGTACGTCTCAGGGAAGCGGCATTCAATGACGTTCCCCTTGCTCAGATTGTTATCGATCTCAAGGGGCATCTGATCCTGGCAAATACGTCAGCGCGATCAATATTCAGACTCAGCCTCCAAGACATGGGCAAACCTTTCCAAGATTTAGAGTTATCTTACCGTCCCATTGAGTTGCGTTCTCTAATTGAGCAAGTTTATCAAGAGCATTCCTCAAAGACGATTAACGATGTCATGCACTATCAGTCGGATGGGATGATCCAGTACCTAGAGGTGCAAGTCTCACCCTTGCAGGAAAACGGCAACGATTTGTTAGGGGTGAGCATTAGTTTTAGTGATGTCACCCGCTACCATGACCTTCAGATGGAACTCCAACGTTCCAATCAGGAACTCGAAACCACCAACGAAGAACTGCAATCGACCAATGAGGAACTCGAAACCACCAACGAAGAACTGCAATCGACCAATGAGGAACTCGAAACCACCAACGAAGAACTGCAATCGACGAATGAAGAACTCGAAACGATGAACGAAGAACTGCAATCGACTAATCAAGAATTGCAAACCATTAACGATGAATTGCAGATACGCACTGCCGATCTCAACCAGGTAAATGTTTTCTTGAATTCGATTCTAGTTGGTCTTCGGGCTGGAGTCATTGTCGTAGACCGTCAATTCAATATCTTAACCTGGAACCCTGGAGCCGAAGAACTCTGGGGACTCAGAAGTGATGAGGTATTGGGGCAATCCCTACTAAGTCTAGATATTGGCTTGCCCATTGACCAACTCGGGGAACCGATTCGCAATTGTCTCGGCGATGAAGAGCGTCAAGAATTAGTCCTTCAATCCCTAAACCGTCGGGGTCGTACTATTGATTGTCGCATTAGCTTCAACCCATTGAGAGGTCTGGACGCAGAACTGCGGGGAGTCATTCTGCTCATGGAGGAAAATTAAGTTGGGGGGGCTAAATGCAGCCTGGCTGAGTTAGAAGCTAGATAGGTGTGCAAAAAAGTAGATGGGAGAGCTATTTTGACAAACAATTTGTACAATTCACGATAAGGGTAGGGGGTTTATCCGTTGGAATTGGACATCGACTGAATTTTTGTCAAGATTCTCAGCTTAAAACTTTCACGAGTTGGGTATATACCTTTTACACAATCCTAGTGCTAACCTATTTGAATAATCAAACCATCTATGAGCGATCATAACCAGGTCAACAACAAACCAATAATACCCTCCTACTCCTTGGCGGAGCAATTCGAGCAACATATTGAACTGGCTCAGGAGTTCTTGGCTACCCTTGGATATCATAAGACTCACTTCTTATTCGCTCATTCTTCCCAAGTGCTAACAGAGATACTAGAGAACTTTACCTCAACCTTGGAAGAATTGAAAGTTGCGGCAGAAGAACTACAGCAGCAAAATGAGGAATTAGTCATGGCTCGCCAAGCCGTGGAAATAGAATGCCAGCGCTACCAAGAGCTATTTGAATTTGCCCCAGACGGTTATCTGGTGACTGACGATAGGGGTGTGATTCAGGAGTCAAATCGGGCAGCCGCCATTCTGTTAAACGTTGCTCAAAAGTATTTACCAGGTAAGCCCCTCACGCTTTTTGTGGCTGAAGCCGACAGGCACACCTTCACAAGTCAACTAGAACAACTCAGACAATTACCCTACAGCGGCATTCCCGCGGCCATTCTGTATCGAGACTGGGAAATATCCTTGCAACCCCGCGAGTGCGAACCCTTTCCCGCCGAGATTTCTATCTCTGCCATCCAAGGCTATCCAGAAAAAGTGATCGGTTTACGCTGGTTAATCCGGGATATGAGCTATCGCCGACAGGTAGAATCTCTCCGCAGGCAGCTTGCTGAAGAAAAAGAACTGAGCGAACTGAAATCCCGCTTTATCAATACCGTCTCCCACGAATTCCGCACGCCCCTCAACACCATCTACGTCACCGCTCAATTACTGGCACAAACTCGCTACAATTTGAGTGCAGAAAAAACTAGCCAATTACTCCAGAGAACCGATGGCGCAGTGCGGCGCATCACTCAGATGTTAGATGACGTACTGCTTTTTAATAAAGCCAATGCTAACAAACTGGAGCTAAAACCCGCATTGCTAGATTTAGAGCCGTTTTGTGAGACGTTAGTCGAAGAACATCAGTTCCTAGCGAGCGACAGGCACGAGATTCAATTTATTAGTCACGGCTGTTGTCAATCCGCTTGTTTAGATAAAAAACTTCTCCATCAAATCCTGAACAATTTACTCTCAAACGCGATTCATTACTCCCCTAAAGGTGGTGTCGTTCGTTTGGAATTGATTTGCAACTCCGATCAAGTTACCTTTCAAATTCAAGATCAAGGTATGGGTATCCCGCCGGAAGAGCAATCCCAACTTTTTGAACCCTTCCATCGGGCAGAAAACGCTAAGAATTTATCCGGCACAGGGCTGGGATTGGCAATTGTCAAAAAGGCAGTTGATATCCAGGGGGGAACGATAACGGTTGATAGTGAAGTTGGGGTGGGTACGACGTTTACCGTTACCTTACCGTTGAAGTAAGGCAGAGGACAGAAAACAAGGGGGTGAGCATTACTAAACAATATGGATAAATCAGAGATGAACTTCGGCAATAATTTTGAACACCAAATTCAGTCTGCCCAAGAGTGGTTAATTAGCTTTAATAAATCTGTCCATAACTCCCAAACTATCTCACCCGAACTTCAAGAAGAAGCGCTCGCTGAACTAGCTGTTATCCTAGAAGAATTACACCAGCAAAATGAGGAATTATGCAGGACTAGGGGAGAGCTAGAATTTGAACAGCAGCGCTACCAAGAGTTATTTGAATACGCCCCCGACGGATACTTAGTCACCGACTTGGGGGCATTATTCAAGACGCTAACCGTGCAGCAGCAACCCTGCTCAACGTATCTCAAGAAAAGTTAGTCGGCAAACCCCTCCTCGTCTATGTTACCCAAGCCGACAAACAAAACTTTCACCTCAAACTGAACCAACTCAGTGAATTAGCATTGAGAGAGATTTCAGGGCAACCCTTATGCCAAGACTGGGAACTGTCCCTGCAACCGCGCAATATCCAAGGGTTTCCCAGCTCAATTTCTATTTCTGCCATGTACAAACAAGGTAAATTAACAGGATTGCGCTGGCTAATCCGAGATATTAGCGATCGCAAACAGGTAGAATATAAAGTCATTTGCCAGCAATTAGCCAAAGAAAAAGAACTCAGCGAACTGAAATCCTGCTTCATCAACACCGTTTCCCACGAGTTCCGCACTCCTTTGAGTGTTATCCTCAATTCCGTAGAAATGCTAGAAGGCTATAGCGATCGCTTGAGCGAAGCCAAAAAATCCAACCATTTCCATAAAGTTCGCCTCTCGATCGGATATATGGTGCAACTCTTAGAAGATATTCTATTTTATGGCAAAGCCGAGGCAAATAAGCTGGAATTTAACCCCGCTCCCCTAGAGTTAGAAGACTTTTGCCAAGCTTTAGTTGAAGAACTGCGAGTCAGTGCAAAGGAGGGGCAAGATATTGTTTTTAGCAGTAAGTGCGATCGCCCTTCCGTCTGCCTAGATCCAAAACTTCTCAAGCAACTCTTGGGTAACTTACTCTCGAACGCCATAAAGTATTCGTCCAAAGGCAGCAAAATACAGTTTAAAACAATTTGTGAAAATAGCCAAGTTATCTTTCAAATTCAAGATAGCGGTATCGGCATTCCCAAAGAAGATATTCCCCACCTATTCGATCCATTTCATCGTGCCAAAAATGCAACGACTATTTCTGGAACAGGACTAGGTTTAACCATTGTCAAAAAGGCAGTAGACTTGCATAGAGGAACGATATCGGTAGAAAGCGAAATCGGCACAGGCACCACTTTTACCGTTACCTTGCCCTGTTCACCAACCTGTCAATAGCACTCCCTGTGAGGGTTGGGTTTCGCGATCGCTCTATATCAACCTACAATTTTCTAGTTACCTTTCCCCCACTCCCCGCTCCCCTTCGTAACTGGAGGCAATTCATCATGCCTAATCCTATAGGTAGAAGAGACTTTCTACAACGCAGTGTTAACGTACTCGGGTTAGCAGCACTGTTCCTAGTTAGTTGCAGTTCCGCTAGCAACAGCTCAACCCAAGCGGAAACCACACCTGCACAAGAGACTATGAACCTTGAGAGTCCAGCGTTTGACACAAACGAAATGATTCCTTCCCAGTACACTTGTGACGGTGAAGACATTTCACCAGCATTAAACTGGGATGCTCCCCCCACAGGAACACAAAGCCTTGCTTTAATTGTTGATGACCCCGATGCTCCGAATCGAACCTTCGTCCATTGGGTTGCTTATGATATTGCACCGGAAGTCCGCCAGCTTCCTGAAGGAATTCCCACCCAAGCCACTCTAGCCAATGGGGGAACTCAGGGAGAAAATGATTTTGGCAATTTGGGATATGGAGGTCCTTGTCCCCCCAGTGGTACTCATCGTTACTTTTTTAAACTTTATGCCCTTGATCGAGCCTTGGGGCTAGAATCCGGTGCGACAAAAGCCCAATTAGAGGCAGCGATGAGCGGTCATATTCTGGGGAGTGCTGAACTGATTGGACGCTATTCGCGTTCGTAACGAGGGCAGCTCCAAAAAAGAAGTTATCCCGTAGAACAGGCAGCCCTTGACAGGCGAGACGCCTGTCCTACGAAACTATCTTTCCCATTTTTGTTAATATTAACCGTTTTCCTCTGATAAAATCCTTTTTGTTCAAAATCTTGCTTGAAAACTGGCAACTATCAACAATGCCTTTTTCCACGAACAATCCGTTCCTGATTCAGCGCTCTAAGGAGCGTAACACTGAAACATTGCACCGATTATCTGCGAAAAACGTGACTGTGCTAAAGCAGACTATATTTGTAGCGAGTACTGTAGTGTTAACAGGGCTGATGGCTACCTTGCCACCCATTGCCCAAGCCCGTCAACCTATACTCGTGAGCCAGCAACAGCCCAACCAACAGCTCCGAGTGAATGAATTGCTCCGCCAAGGGCGAGAATTTGTAGATGCCGGGGATTATGCTAGGGCGATCGCTACTTACCAGCAAGCCGCTAACTTAGATGGGCGAAATCCTAAGATTTTTTCTGGTATCGGTTATTTACAGGCACGTCAGGAAAATTTCCGGGAAGCGGCTAGAGCCTACCAACAGGCAATTGCCCTCGAACCGAATAATGCTGAGTTTCACTACGCCCTAGGCTATAGCCTTGCCAAGGCTGGAGATAATGCGGGTGCGGCGGCTGCTTATCGCCGTTCCATTCAGCTCAAGGACGATAATATCAATAGCTATTGGGGTTTGGGTGTAGTGCTGCTGCGTCAGAAAGATTATGATGGAGCGATCGCAGCTTACCGCCGGGTGAGTGAACTCCAACCCAGCAATGCCGAAGCTTATGAGTTGATGGGTTCAGTGTTGTTACAGCAGGGGCGTCCCCAAGAAGCCGTCAAAGTCTTGCAACAAGCCGCAGTACTAGCTCCCCGTGAGAGCCGTGTGCAGTTGAGTTTGGGAGCGGCTTGGGTAAGTCAAGGTGATATGGTGGCTGGATTAGCCGCATTTGAGAAGGCGGCGCAGCTATCACCAGGCAATGCTCTAGTGTACCTTCAGATTGCTAAAATTTTGCAAGCCCAAAAAGATGTATCGGGTGCTCTGGAGGCTTACAAACACGCAATGTCAATCGATCCAGAGTCTGTAGAAGCTCAGGCAGCAATAGGAGAAATTTTACTATCCCAGGAAAATTATTTGGAAGCCATCGTTGCTTACCGACACCTAACTGAGCTAGCGCCCCAAGATGCAAACGCTTTCTTCAAGTTAGGAGTGGCACTAAAAGGACGCGATCGCCTAAAAGAAGCGATCGGCGCCATCGAAAAAGCCCGTGATCTCTATCGGCGTCAAAACAATGCAGAAGGATTACGGGAAGCCGAATCCCTAATCCGGGAACTGCAGAAATCCCGACGCTAATCCTTACACAGACTGCCCAGCTCAACAAAAAACTATTGCCGCCAACTCGCTATTAAATTGTGGGATTTTGGCGCAGGCGCAACAGCACCAGGCTGGGTAGTATTTGGCGGACTCATATGAGCCAGCAGGTTCAGCAACAAGGTAATTGTGACGGCTTGGAGAAGTCTTTTGACCATAAGGGATACTCCTCAATCTTAATCATCTTTACTAAAAGTAGAATTAACAACTACCATCTCACTTCCTCTAACAAATTGACCCACACGTGGGGTTTGGTGTAATTCTACTGAAAGATGACTTAATGTTCATCCTTTCAAGTTCCCCCAAATTTGAAGGGCTGAGGGCTTTCTTCGTAAGTCCTGTTGAAGATGAGGTAAAAAAGGGCGCGACCCAAGGAACCCTGAACCATAAGGAAATTTTCATGGTAAAATTGTCACATAGGGGTCAGCCCAAGAATCATCGTAGCTTTAGCTCGATGAGTGTCAAGTGATTTCAAAAACAGCTTTCCAGATAAATGGATATTAAACTCGTTTTAGTGGTCTTAACCATTGTCTTTACAGTGTTATCCCTGATTTTTGGCACGAAAAACGGATTTTACGACTCAGACAACTATCACGGTAACGGTTCTGCTCATTAAGCTCATTTAATCTAGTTCAGCTTTCAGCCAATAGCTCTCGACTCTCAGTGATCTGAAGTTATAAGTTTCCCGACACCTGATAGTAGGGAGCACCCTACAAGAGCTGATAAATGTGCCAGCATCCTGCTAGGTTCTTGAGGAAACACCCTCTTTTAGAGCTAGCACTAATGGCTGAGTGTTGTTCGCTAATTTTCAATAGCTCATGAGCAATCAACGCCCACCAGCATCCTCTGGCGAGGATGATCGATTAGCCTGTTTCCCCTATGGTGTTGGTCACAGTGCGGAGGGAGTTTGTTTGCTAGTGCAGATGGGGCCGCACCGCATTCTTCTTGATTGTGGATTAAACGACATTTCACCCCTACAAGCGGCAGGCAGTCCACCAGCAGATGTAGTGTTGTGCAGCCATGCCCATAGTGATCATGCTCAGGGATTGTTAGCCCTTCATAACGCTTTCCCACAGCTACCGATTTATGCCAGTGAAGTCACCACTCAGTTATTGCCCCTCAACTGGCTTGATGTGCGACCCGAGGACGTGCCTCGATTCTGTCAGGCATTGCCTTGGCAAACGCCGATTGAATTCCGAGAGGGTCTGAGTGCCCAATTGTTTCCTGCTGGACATTTACCAGGAGCAGCGGCAATTTTGCTGACCTATACCGCTCCCCATCGAACTTACCGACTTTTTTACACGGGTGACTTCTTTTTGTCAAATGCGCGGTTAGTAGAGGGGTTGTCAGTTGAAGCCTTGCGGGGTACACAGCCAGATGTGCTGATTGTGGAGGGCAGTTACGGCACAGCTCGATATCCCCACCGACGCCAGCAGGAAAACCAGCTCGTGGAGCGAATCGACCAAGCCCTTGCTGCTAAACGCTCCGTACTCTTACCCGTACCCACCTTAGGTTTAGGTCAAGAATTACTGATGCTGCTACGCAGCCACCATCAGTTTACAGGTCGTAATCTAGATATTTGGGTAGACGGAACCGTAGCAAATGCCTGCGACGCTTACTTAGAACTGCTGCCGCATTTGCCAACATCCGTACAAAACTTTGCCCGCCATCAACCCCTCTTTTGGGACGAGCGAGTGCGCCCTCGAGTGCGTAGGCTAGATGAGCAACAGCAGCAAAACCTCGGTCAGACTCCCTGTATTGTCTTGACCGACGAAACAGTTAACTTGAAGACTTATTGCGGTTCTGATCCGAGTCTTTGGGCAATTTTACGACCGGAACGACTTCGATATCCGTCCACTGTGAACGACACTGGCATCACGGGAGTGGAAACCTACCTGCTGACTGAGCACAACGATTGTATGGGAACCAATCAGTTGATTCACAATCTTCGCCCCCAGCACGTTATTTTTATTCATGGCTCTCCAACCTACTTGGCTGATTTGGCGGGGTTGGAGGAGTTACAAAATCGCTACCACCTCCACACTCCAGGAAGAGGAACTCTGGTAGAACTGCCCATTGGCGAAACATTCATACAGCCAGCACCGCCAGAACGAAATTATGAAGGGGAACTGACTGAGTTTGGCACTGTAGTTACAATTACCTTACCAGAAGCGATCGCGGCTGATCCCCGGTGGCAAGACTTTGCCGATACCGGTTTAGTGGAAGCCCGTTGGCAAGGAGAAGAGCTAGTCTTACGGGGCTTATCACAACGCGAACTCCTCAGTCAGAGCAGCAATGCTAAGATGCCAGCCAATGTAGATTGCTGCGCTAACTGCCGTCACCAACGCGGTCAGAGGTGCTGGAATCCGGCTTCTCCTCTGTATGCCTTTAAGGTAACACCTGAAGGATACTGTCCAGTCTTTGAACCCATCGAATTTCCTACAGGGG
>NZ_JADEWY010000063.1 GCF_015207375.1 Coleofasciculus sp. LEGE 07092
CATTTAAGATTGTGATCGCTCTTGGAATCGAGATGATAGGGAATCATGTCATTAGTGTTGTTTGATGACAAGAGCTAACCCCCTATCTTACCTCAAAACCTCAATAATTTTAGATGCGTTTACCCTGATAAAATCACCGACTTAAAAAGTAGCCTTGTGAGCCGAAAAAAGGCTTCAGAATTTGCACGACTGGAAGCTTTGAATAACAGCTCTAATGTAACTCGTGAAGTCCAAGAGGAGATTGAAGCTGCTCTATTTTTACCCAAGAAATGGGTAGAGTAAATTTCATTCCTTAATAAAATTATATCTGCATTACCGTTCCCTTTTGAACCAGATTACTATTAAGCGCCAGAGATAGACGAATCCGACCCTGAGACAGGCAAATTGCTGCAATTTGTTGATCTACTTCCACCCAAACCGTCTGTTTATCTGCTGAACGTTCAACAATTGGCTCAACTAATTCACTCCGCCAACTTAATCCATCTCCTGTCGAGAATCTCTTTTAGCGACGAGTACAGGTTGGTTGCGGTATCTCACATCCAGCTCTTGTTGTAGATCCAAACCCCAGCAACGGCACACAACACCATAATTGCACCATCGAGAACCCGGAGCGCTCGCTCAACTTCAATAGTGAAATCGACTCTACGGGATTTCAGACCAAAAAGAGGGATAATACTGGAATTCCTGCCAGTAGAGCAGGCAAGGGCAATAGAGTTACCGTCAAAGATAGATACCTGAAGTGATAACCTTTGTTAATGTCTACTTGATGCTCTTTTTGTCACCTGTTTGACAGATCAGAGTGCTTTTAGTTGATGCAGCAAAGGAAAGGTTGAATTGACGGATTGCTCGTTTTGGCTTTATTGGTTAATCTTTTTCGGAATTATCCTAGGTCGATACTTTCTCATCGCTGGGGGAACGCACCTACTTTTTTATTCGGTTCTGGAAAACTCCTTCCCCAAGCGATGGTTGCGTCTGAAGCCCCCATTGCGCAGGGCAATACAAAGAGATATCAACTTATCGATGCTCTCTGGCGTAGTGTTTGCGTTTTGTGCAGCGCTCATCATCTCAGGGTACAATTTAGGCGTAACGCTTTTGTACACTGACCTACGGGAGTATGGATTGTGGTACTTAGGTGTTAGCTTTATGGTGGTGCTGGTCGTCCAGGATGCTTACTTTTACGTTATCCATCGAGTGTTTCACCACCCTTTGTTTTTCAAATGGCTGCACCAGGGACACCACCGTTCAGGAGATCCAACACCCTGGACATCCTTCGCCTTTGATCCGCCAGAGGCTTTTGTACAGGCGCTTTTCTTTGTTGGTGTTGTTTTGATCGTACCGCTTCACTTCATTACCTTGATTGCCGCACTCATGACAATGACGCTATGGGCAGTCTTGACTCATCTGGGATTCGAGCTATTTCCTTCATCCTTTCCCCGTCATTGGCTGGGAAGGTGGTTCATTGGTTCGACCCATCACTCAATCCATCATCGCAAGTACACGGTACATTATGGATTGTATTTCACGATCTGGGACAAACTATTCGGCACTCATGATCCTAATTATGAGAAGGAGTTTGATTCCTCTCTGAGGCGTTAAATGAAAGATAGAAGGCTGGAGTCTACTAACTCTCGTCTTCTAAAGACAGCGTATCAAACGACTACCGTAAAAATTGACCCTCGGGGTTGGTTATTTTCGACCCATATTCTACCACCATGGGCTTCAATAACCATTTTACAAAACGTCAAACCAAGACCAATTTGAGAAACGCCACTCTTAACTTCTCCCACTTCATATTTATCAAAAATGAGTTGCTTGCGTTCTTCACTAACTCCCGCTCCAGAATCGATAACCTGAATTATCGCCTGTGCCGATGATGAATCCAAGTTCATTGGTTCATTGGGGTAGTCAAGCTGCAAAATCACCGTCTTTTCAGCCGGAGAAAATTTAATAGCATTGGAGAGTAAGTTTTCGAGGACACGATGGAATAAATTGGCATCAAGTAAAACACCTCGCTTAGATGCCGCTAGTTTACTGATTAACTGGATTTTTTTATGGTCGGCGATCGCTTGAAACTGAGAGACAACCTTTGATGTTAATTCATTGAGATTAACGTTCAGCCGATTCAAGACCATTTTTCCAGATTCCATTTTCGCGAGCATCAACAAGTTATCGATCATGGAATTGAGTTCGCGTCCAGAATCGGCTATAATCTCCAATCTCTTGAGTGTCTTCTCATCAACGCCACTTTGCAACAGTAAACCACTACACAGCAAAATATTTGTGAGTGGATTTCTCAAATCATGGACGATCATATTAGAGAGGTCTTCTCGAAGACGCAACGTTGCTTCTAAGCCATCGTATTGCTGCTTAATCCGCAACATGGAGCGCACCCTTGCCCTCAATTCCAAGCCGCTGAGGGGTTTCGTGATAAAATCATCAGCACCGGCATTGAGCGATCGCGCCAAATCTTCCTTCGAGTTCAGTGCCGTTACGATAATAATCGGAACGTTGTGCCAGTGAGAGTCTGATTTAATTTGGTGGCAAACCTCAATCCCATCCATTTGGGGCATCATCACATCCAGTAAGATGACATCAGGTTCAACGGCATCCAAACGGCTCAAAGCTTCGTAACCACTACCTGCATAGAACAAGTCATACCCTTCTCGATACAGATGCGCTTCAATGACATCAAAGGCATTCGGTTCATCATCGACCACGAGTATAGAATTTTTTTTATCCATATCTAAACTTTAATTGTGCCGCTTGACTTACATTAGAAATAAATTTATTGTCTATCTTCGATTTCTCTATTGCTGTCTGTCTTCTCCAGATATTGAGCAATAAGCTTCATTAGCTTTTTCAAACTAACTGGCTTAGTCATATAATCATTTGCACCTGCCACCAAACATTTCTCCCTATCTCCAGGCATCGCCAGTGCTGTAATTGCAATAATCGGAATCATTGTCAAATCAGTTTCAGCACGAATGTGGCGGGTGGCTTCCAACCCATCCATTTCCGGCATTTGAATATCCATCAAAATCAGATTTGGCTTTTGCTGCTTTGTCATCTCAACGGCTTCCATACCATTTCTCGCTAAGATGACCCTAAACCCCCGAATTTGCAAGTAATCCATCAACGTTGCAATGTTTGCTTCGTTATCTTCTGCCAGTAATATTAAGGGCAACTCTTGCTCGGATTGAGGCGTCACGACCAAAGCGGTATGATCAGCACGCTGGGGTACCCCTGCAAAAATTCTAGTTAGAGCTGCCTGAAACGGCTGACGAGAAATTGGTTTAAGCAGGTATTCTGATGCACCCAATTCAAAAGCTCGCTCGGATTCGTCTACAACTGAGATAACCAGGACTGGGATACCCTGGGTTTGTGGAGTTGATTTTAACTGAGCCAGAACCTCCCAGCCGGATAGATTGGGCAATAAAATGTCTAGGATAATCACATCCGGATCAAATCGCAATACGATGTCTGTTGTCCCTTCACCCTGAGAGTGAATTAATGCGGCGGCACCCAACTCCGCTAAATAGCGAGCGATTTGCTTGGCTGAGGTATCTGAATCTTCAACGATTAACGCTTGCTGAATAGTCGGTAATTCTCCCAGTCGTTGTTCAATTTCTGTGATAACCGTTTGATTCGATTCGGGTTTCTTCCAGGGGAGGCTAACGGTAAAGCGACTCCCTTTGCCTAATTCACTCTCCAAAGAGACGCTACCTCCGTGTAAATCGACAATCCGCCGTACCAATGCCAAGCCCAAACCCGTGCCTGCATAGCGACGTGAGAGACTGCTATCTAACTGTACAAACGGTTTAAATAGCTGGTTGAGGTTTTCTGGGGCAATGCCAATGCCGGTGTCACTGACACTCACCTGTAAGGTTTCTGCGTCTGAGTCAGCATCAACTTGCAGGGAAACTTCGCCCCCTTCGGGAGTAAATTTTACCGCATTGCTCAATAAATTCACCAAAACTTGCCGCATCCGCCGCTCATCAACTTCAATTTCTCCTATATCCTCAGCCATCTGAGAATTAATCCGAATCCTTTTTGCATGGGCTTGCTGCTTGACAAACGTCAAACTTGATGCATAAAGGCTTGCTAGGGAAACTGGAGCAATTTGCAGCGCCATTTTCCCCGATTCAATCTTTGAGAGGTCGAGAATATCGTTAATGAGTTCTAGTAAATGCTTACCGCTATGCTCTATTGTAACCAGTGACTTGCGCTGTCGATCAGTCAACCCACCGTAAACCTCTTCTTGCAAGGCTTCAGCCAAACCCAGAATGGCATTGAGAGGCGTTCGCAACTCGTGACTCATACTTGCCAAAAACTCATCCTTGAGACGAGCGGCTCTAGCTAACTCGGCATTGGCAAGACTAATTCGTTCGTTGCTTTCTTGTAGCCGTTCTTCAGTAAGCTTGCGTTCGGTGATATCGTAAACGAGGGCGCAAGACCACAACAAGTTGCCCCATTCATCGACAATTGGACTGGTGGACATATACGCCCAGATATTTCGATTATCTCTAGTTTTTAATTGGACTTCCTTTCGTTGAACGAGGTTAGGATTTTGGAGGCTGAGGGGAGAGTTTGTCAGGATTTTATCCCCTGTATGCATGAAATCAGACATAGGATGCTCCAGCATGTCCGCCTCCGTATACCCCAGCATCCTTGCCATTGCCTGATTGACGTAAGTGGTTTTGGCTTGGTTGTCAATTACCCAAATCCCTTCTTCTGCGAGTTCGACAATTTGCTCGTATCGCGTCTCGCTTTCCTGGATGCGGAGTTCTAAACTGTGATTGAGTCGTTGAATTTCTTCTTCGGCTTGCTTACGTTCTGTGATATTGGTCAGAAACGTCATCACAAAGGTACCATTCTTGGTTTGAATGGTACTGAGTCCTGCTTCAATGGGAAACTCGCTGCCATCCTTGTGTTGAGCAAACAAATTCTGGGTTTTGCCCATAGAGCGTTTGCTCGGGTTAGCGCGATAGTGTTCACGATGTTGAGTATGATTTTGGCGGAATCGCTGGGGCATCAAAAATTCAACCGTGCGACCCAACACTTCCGTGCGATTGTATCCGAACAAGTCTTCGGCTTTGGCGTTAAATACTATAATTTCACTCCTGGCATTGGTAACAATAACGGCTTCCGATGCGGCTTCTAAGAACGCGCGGAATTTGGATTCACTCTCTCGCAGTGCTTCCTCGGTTTGCTTACGATTTTGGATATCTTCTAAAACTGCCAAAGCATAGCTGCGATTTTCTGGATTTTTGACTAAAGAAACTGAAGCATAAACCCATTGCAACTCGCCATCTTTGCGGATATAGCGCTTTTCGATAGAATAAGTTGGCATCTCACCTGTCATCACTTGATGCAGGTAATCACTCGTTCGCTCTCGGTCGTCGGGGTGGGTAATCTTTTGAAGTGTCTGCCCTAGGAGTTCTGATTCTGCATAGCCTGTGATTTCACAATAACGCTGATTAACGCCCAGAATCTCACCAGAGGCGGTAGCGAGTGCAATTCCTACAGCCGCCTGCTCAAAGACGGCACGGAAGCGTTCTTCACTTTCTTGCAATGCCCGTTCTGCCTGTTTGCGATCGCTAATATCGGTATGAGAACCCACCATCCGCACCGCATCACCCTTTTCATCCCAAACTGCCTGTCCCCGAGCTAGAATCCACTTGTAACGACCGTCTTTGCACTGAAGGCGATGCTCTGTAATATAGTAGGGCGTCTGACCTGCTATATGGTCTTGAATAGCTTGAGTAACCCAGCCAAGGTCATCAGGATGAACCCGTTTCGCCCATTCATCCGAGTGGTTGGCAATTTCATCGTCTTCATACCCCAGCATTTCTTTCCAACGGACAGACAAGAAAACTTCGTTAGTTTTGATGTTCCAATCCCAGATAGCGTCATTGTTGCCCCGCAGCGCCAATTGCCAGCGTTCTTCACTGACTCGCAACGCCTCTTCTGCCTGCTGGCGTTCGATCCGGGTACGCAACGCCGCAATACCATAGGCGAGGTCATTGGCGAGTTCAGTTAGCAGTCTAACTTCAGCTTCATCAAAGGCATCGGATTCAGTAGCGTAGATATTCAGCGCACCTAGAGGATGGCTATCAACGATTAACGGCAGAGCAATTGATGCTGCGTAACCCTGTTGGATTGCGGCTTCCCGCCAGGGTAGATAATTGGGGTCAGTTAGGATACTGTAAGCAATGGAGGTTTTACCTGTCCGAATTGCTGTACCTGTAGGACCACGACCCCGTTCTGTATTCGACCAAGTAAGCTGTAAGGATTCGATATAGCCATCTTCATATCCGGCTTGAGCAATAGGGCGCACGGTTTTAGCGTCATCGTGTTCGGCAAAGCCAATCCAGGCGCAGTGGTAGCCACCGAATTCAACTACAATCCGACAGATGTCATTCAGCAGGGTGGGTTCATCTACGGCACGCACGACAGCTTGGTTGCATTCACTCAGGGTTCGGAGGGCGCGGTTAGCTTTATAGAGTTGTTGTTCCGAAAGCTTCCTATCGGTGATATCTTGGCTGACTACCATGCCTGCAAAAATATCACCTCCCTCACTGGTGATCGGTAGTGCGTAGACTAAGAAAATGCGATCGCCATAGGGAATTTCAGTAGTGGTTGGTACTCCCGCCAGGGCTTGCCGATAAATAGGCTCAAGTACCGAACAGATTTCTGGTGGCAAACACTCCCAAATCGTTTTGCCTTCTAGTTGCTCTTTCGATATATCAACGGCGGCTAACCCCTTGCCATCTACTAACAAGTAGCGCAATTCCGGGTTAAATAAGAGAACGACACCATTGGGAAAGTTCTCCGCCACAGCGCGATATCGAGCTTCGCTTTGCCGTAAACTGCGATCGCGATCGCTTAATTTCTGTTCGAGACGATTTAATAAATAAGCTGCCAAAACTGACCCACTGATGCCAATTACCCCTGACAGACTCAGTACCAGCCAAGTCAACCATCGCTGTTGCCATAAGCGCTGCTGGCGCTCAAGTTGTAAGCGGCTTTCTACCGCCAAGAACTGATTAATTTCAGTCCTGGTTCGCTCCATTGTCTGCTTACCTTCAAGCAGTTGAGCCACGAGTTCTGGTGAGGCGATGGTATTGTCAGGGAGAGAAGGGGTGAGCTGAAGATTGCGATTGAGAAGATTTACTCGAGTTGTTACTAATGCTTGAATGCGTCGCAGTCGGTGAGCTTGAGAGTGATTATCGGCAACGAACTGACGCAATTGTTCTAGGGCAACGGGAATTTCTGCGATCGCGGTATCGTAGCGGTTAAGAAATTCCTGACGGCGAGTAATATCATACCCCCGGACTGCTGTTTCCGCATCCAACAGCGCCGTCAATAAGCGCTTCGTTTCCAAGCGGACTTGCTGGGTATGCTGCACCCAGTCTTCTGCTTTGGCAGTATTAACTTGCAACCAACCAAATGCACACAGGGATGTCACCAGGCAAGTGACGGGTATTGCCAGGATCAATTTCCGTTGCCGCTGAACGGGAATGTTTATCCTGCTCAACTGCCGGAATCCGGTTCGGTTGCGGTTCATAGTCTGTGTGTCCGATAGGACATTCGTTTCACTCTTTTTCACTGTAGTGGAAATTACTTAAGTATACGGATGCCTCCACTAATTCTCATTGCGGAAATTACGCAAAGAAAGCCCAATCGTTGCAATATCCCTAATTCTACGGAGAAAAAAACTAATATTTTTTAAACGAAGAAAATTTCCGTAGAATCCTCAATAGTCATACTTCTTGAAACAGGAAAGAATGGGTTCATGTGGAAAGACAAGTTGTGGGTTAAAGATTTACTAATACCCGCCCTGAGCCTACTTGAGAGATTAAAGCCGTTTTTATTTTGCTTGATATGTATCAAAAGGTAGGAATTTACTCCTGCCAAAAAAACCTTATTCAAGCCAAGCTAACGAGCGACTATCTCGACTAAAACAGGATCATTTGTCTGAATTGAGAGCCATTTTTTAAGCCAAATAACCTCAAAGAAAATGACCAAATCTGCAACGAAGCGCTGGAATATCTATCGTCCCTTAGTGGGTTCTGCACTCATCGCAGGCAGTCTTTTTCAACTGGCAATGCCAGTCTTCGCAGAAGGTACGACGGCGGGAACATCAATTAGTAACACAGGAACTGCTACTTACATCGATCCAACCAATCCATTAACTATTATCAATGCAACCTCCAACCAAGTCACTGTCACAGTAGCAGAGGTAGCAGGTGTCACCGTTACCGCTTCTGGCATCACAGATAATAACGGCGGTAAAATATCACCCAACGATCAGCTCTACTTCCAATACACAGTTACTAACGTCGGTAACGACCCCACCCAATTTAATATTCCCGATCAGGTAACATCAACGGGATCTGCAACAGTGAATGGTAGCCTGCAAGTCAGTTATGATGGCGGTACTACTTGGTCAGATGTTACCGCGAACTTCACCACCAACTCCGTTGCACCCGGTCAGTCTATTTTAGTGCAGGTTCCTATCCTGGTTGACAGCAACGCTAGTCCTGGAGCCAATATTAGCGTCAAACTGGGTAACACACCCAATGATGGTCAAAACCAGCCACTCACTGCGGATGGCAACGACCTTTACACTGTAGACAATGATGCTGTAGGAGCGGCGGGTGTCCCTGTTAATGGTGAACGGGAGTCCAGCGCTACCCAACAGACGATTGTGGAAGCGACAGCGCAGGCACTAGCAACAGTTCTCAAAACCAAGGCGAGTTACTCCAATTCCGGTACGCCATCTGATATTACTGATGATTCCATTACCTATAATTTGGGTCTAAAAGTTGAGGCAACTGACCCCACCGGTAAGGGTATCAACCCTGCACCCTTAGTTGGTACGAACATTACCCTGAATGGCGCTGTTACTCCCCGAATCTTAATCTCGGATGCCATTCCAATTGGTACAGAACTGGAAGGGACACCCATTGCGCCGTCCGGTTGGCAAGTGGTTTACTCGACTACTCCTATCGCTACGGCTGCTTTGCAAGCTGAGTGGACAACGACTAAACCCGCAACCGGAATTACCAGGGTTGGTTTCATCAATGATCCAAGCCTTGTTACATCCGTGGCTCCTGGTCAAACCATCAACGGCTTCTCACTCCAACTCGGTACTCTGGCAACAGTCGCATCACCGCTCTCCGTTGCGAATATTGCCCAGGCATTTGGTGCAACTCAAGGTGTTCCCAACATTCTAGTCTACGACGAATCCGGCGACCAAAATCCCAACAACTACAACCCCCTTGATGGCACAGTTGACCTCTTCGACCCCCTAACAGACAATGGACTGCTTGACCCGACTGACCTGATTAACATTGGAATTGACACCAACAACAACAATACAGGAAGTGGTCCTGGTGGTGAAGCGACCGTTGTCGAGATTGCAGTCCCTGCAGTTGGAAATATCCTTAATGGACCCAAAGATATCGCTGATGCCCTTGGTCCGACGAATAGTGACGATGACTTTACCAATAAATCTACACCGATTACCCAATACACCAAACCCGGTTCAAAAATTGATCCAGCGGCTGTCGATTTTGTTAACACGTTCATCAACAAAAGTGGTCAATCAGCGGATGTCACTCTCTTACCAACAGCACCCGCTAATCCCCTCGACTTACCCGATAAAACCGTTGTCACTATCACCGCTGCTGACATTTTAAACGTTACCAAACCCATTAAGTCAGCCACTTACGAATACAACCAAGCCTCAGGAACCTTCACCTTAACCAACGGCACTCCCATTGTCTTTAATAATCCCCTGCCTTTAGTTGGTGGTCCGGGTAAAGGTGTCTTACCCAACGTCCCTATTGCCTACAACGTTAAAGTCGATCTGCCCACCAATACCTCTCTTTCAACGGATACCATCCCAGATTATACAGGCGATACAGAATTCGGTTTCCCCGTACCGATTACCGCCTACCTCGACACAAATGGAGATGGCACATTTGAGGGGCAAAACACCACAATTGACCGAGTATACACAGGCTACTTAAAACTCGTTAAAGAATCTCGCCTACTGCAAGGAACAGGTTCAGCCATACCCGCTGGTCAAGAAGTCTTTAGCGACACTCAAAAAAATCCTGCACCCGGAAACATCATTGAATATCGCATTACCTACACCAACATATCTACCCCCGGTGGTGGAGTCGGTAATATCGGCTTAAATGCTAGCACAGTTGTAATTACCGACGATGGAAAAGATACCGCCATTAACAATAACTGGGCGCTGGATAACGATGGTAATGACGTAATAGATACCAGCCATGTTGTCGGCAAAGCAACTGATCCCAATGGAATTGTGACTTACTTAAATCCTGGCGGCACAGTTTTAGATGCAGTAGGAGTAGACATCACCAAATACCTAGATACCATCGTCAACGTCGCCCCCGGAAAATCAGGAACCTTCACATTCCAACGTCAAGTTAATTAATCCCATCCCTCCAAAACCTCCGCGCACCTCTGCGTTAAAACCCAACAATTCCCAAGTTAAATCAACCATCAACCTTAAACTCCAAAAGGATAATCATCATGAAACGTCTCCCTCTTAGCCTTGGCATATTAGCATTAATCACAACCCTACCCTTCCTAGGAACCACACCCGTATTAGCCAACCTACAAGAAGCAGGAGAAGCACTAGTCCAAGCCATCCGCCGTCCCGAAGTCAAACTCAACTTAACCGCTGATAAACAACTGCTTGAACTTGACCAATCCGGCAAACAAAAAATCACCTGGCAATCCTTAGAAGGCAACGCTGTCGTGCAACCTGGAGATGTCCTACGCTACAGCGTTAATAGCCAAAATGCCGGAGATGCCGCCGCCAAAAACCTAGTAGTTACTCAACCCATTCCCCAGAAGACGATGTATGAAATTGGTTCTGCTACTAGCAATAACGGTGCCAAGACTACCTACAGCATTGATAACGGCAACAGCTTTGTTGACAAGCCAATGGTTAAGGTAACGCTTCCCGATGGCACAGTGGAAGAACAGCCTGCACCTGCTGATACTTACACTCATGTTCGCTGGCAGTTTGGTTCTGGACTTGACCCCGCCGCTGGTGTGAAAGCCAGCTATCAAGTAAAGGTACGCTAAACAGCAATCAGCACTCAGCTCTAGGCATTGAAACGGGCGATCGCTAATAATTAAAAGCTCTGCAAATTTGCGATCGCCCTCTATTATACCAGACTTTTACTCCCTCAATAATTATTCATTCAACCTACGTTCATCTCTCCCGACAGTTGGAAGGTAGGTAGGGGATTTTTATACCCATAACCTGGCTCATTGTCGAGACTATTCAGGAGAAATCACAAGTGTTCCAACTTCAACCATCAAAATTATCACTTCAGGGTTCTCTCCGGTTTCTGGCAGCAACGACCTTATTGACCAGTCTCTTACCACCTGCTGCACCAACCCTAGCGCAAACCTCGTTACAGTGCGTCATTTCTGAAGATACCGGGATAACAATTGCAAACCAAGTCTCTTACACTTATACCAACAATAATCAACCTGACAACCCCGTTATTTTGGGCGGCGTCTCTAACCCAGTTAACACTACAGTTTCTCTTAAAGAAAGTACAGTCACCCTCGAATCTCAAGGCATTAAAGATAGCAACGGAAATTACATTATCGGGTTAGGCACCGTTGCCGATGGACTCAATCAAGAACTATTGCAATTGGGTTTAAGTCCAGAGGCGGCTAAAGCCGGAAGTAGTGCAGGAATTCAAGCCTTCGCCTCTTTATCAGCGGATGCCGATACCCAAAAAACGATCGCTCAAGTGAAATCTGCGATCGCATCATTGGTTCCCCAACAGGCAAATCTGACTAACTCTATTACAAATCAAGGCGTTGCTCTGGCACTCATGGGACTTTCCCCAATAAGTCTGGAATCCATGAGTTTGACCCCTGCCCAAGTCGAGTCAGCAACCCAAGCTGCCACTGCGGTTATTGCCAATTCTGATAATACTCCCTTTCAGCAAGTCACAGAGAATGTGTTCCAAGCCGTAACTACTACGGTTTCTCCTCAAGCAAAAGTACTCACCCAAATGCGGGATGACCTGAAGGCAGAACTCAACAACAGTCGCCGGGGAGTCACCCCCTCCATTGGGCAAAACGACCAACTTTATTATCACTTTCGGCTTGCAGATACAGGCAGGGCATCGGCTGAAGTCACCATTCCCGATGCCTATACCCTGCAACAGACGGGGTTATCGGGACCTGCATCGGTTACGGGAGTGGAGTATGAAGTCATTTCCACAGCGAAGGATACCCCTGCTCTAAAAGGCAATGCTACTCAATCCCCGGCAACTCTTACCATCAAACCCGGAGAACAACTTCAACTGGTGGTTGCGGTTAAAGTCACCTCCCTTCCCCAAACCCCTGTTACCTCTATCAGTTTAGATTTTGGTAATAACTGCGGCGGCAAGACAACCACACAAACTCTAAGCCTTGTCTCGATAGAAACTCCCTTTAATGACCCCTTTGGGCGCGTTGTTGGTTGTAGCGGTGAACTTCTATCCGATTACGAGGGATTCAGCGTTGGGTTATACGAACCCGATCCTAGTGATCCGACGGGCGGAATTACAGGCACAATTCCCCTCACAGCAACGGAACTGCCAGATAACCCGGATAACGCGATTCCCAAAGGCATTAAACCTAATACACAAAATTCTAATCCCTTCTATTTAACCAATTCTGACCAGGGTAAATATAGCTTTCTATTCGATGAAAAGCGGGGTCAGCTTGATAAGGGACGCACTTATATCTTACTGGTAAAACCCGCCCCAGATTCTAACTATGATGAACGCCGGATTCGGATTGTTATTGGTGACAAAGTTGGGGATGTGGTGAAATACACCGCCTCTTCCCTCGATGGCAAACCTATCAATGTTAGCGATCGCTCCAAACGCACCAGTTTGGAAGGGGAAATTGTCACCGTTGAGGATGCTAATCGCATTGGAGTTATCTTAGCGATTTTCGATTTAAGTGCCTCAGTGTGTCAGGCGCGAGAGATTCGCATTGATAAAACAGGCGATCGCGCGGCAGCCGAACCAGGGGATACGGTGATTTACCGCCTGTCGATTCGCAATCTTTCGACTGATCCGTTAAGCAATCTGGTCATTACTGACACCTTACCCGAAGGTTTTAATTTCCTGCCGGATTCGGTGCGGGGCAACTTAAAAGACCAAGATGTTGCGATTGAAACCAGTCAGGATGGGCGGACGATTACCTTCAGTTCCCAAGTCACGATTTCCAGTACAGAAGTCCTCACTATCGCTTACGCTGCCCAACTCACCCCAGATTCCCTGCGGGGTTCGGGGAGAAATTCCGCGATCGCAGTTGGACAACTCCCCAATCGGGATGCCAAAGATGGTCCCGTCACCCACCAATTAAGAATTCAACCCGGCATTGTTGCCGACTGCGGCACGATTATCGGTCGCGTGTTTGTAGACAAAAACTTTGATGGCGAACAGCAACGGGGCGAACCCGGTGTCCCTAATGCCGTGATTTTCATGGACGACGGCAACCGCATCACCACCGATGTCAATGGATTATTCTCCGTTGCCAATGTCCAACCCGGTTATCGCACAGGTGCATTAGACATTACCAGCACTCCCGGTTACGCCCTGGCACCCAACCTCTATTTCAGCGAACGCAATAGCAAATCCCGCTTAGTCCATCTGGCACCAGGCAGCATGGTGCGCATGAATTTTGCCGTTACTCCCACCTCTCAATCTGAAGAAAACCAATGAAACCAGCACTAAACTTTCGCCACGTTTATTCTGTTTGGCTGGTGGGAGCGATCGCCGGAACGATGGTCACTGTTATGCATCCTACCACCGCCAAGGCTGAACCCGTTAACCCTGTACCGGATACTGTCAGCACCACGGAGTCAATTTACACACCTCGCTTCGAGAAGCCTCAGCGACCACCTGCATCTGGAGAAAGTGCAACCCCAGAGGTTGGGAATCCCAGCCAAGATGCCTTAAAAACGGGGATAGAAAATAGAGAAACTCAACTCCCCTTTCCTGTTAGGAGAGGGGTTGGGGGAGAGGTTAATCCAAACAGTTTGATAGACACGAGTAACACTTCTGAAAATACCTCTCCAGCAGAACCAGAAACAATAAAAATCCTCACCCCAACTGCCAACACCGTCTTAGACATCCCCTCAACGACCGTCATCTTACAATATCGTCCCGGCGCACAAGTCGAATTGCGGGTGAATGGGAATCTTGTTGATCGCGCCGCGATTGGACAGACGGAGACGGATAACCAAAACCAGGTAGTAACCGAAACCTGGTATGGTGTCGTATTTGAAGCGGGGGAAAATACCCTAACCGCCCAAGCCACCCTTAATGGTGTCACCGAACCCCCCGTTTCCGTCAAAGTCGAAGTCCGGGATGCCCCGACAAAATTAACCGTAGAAACCGTAGAAGCCCAAATTCCAGCCGATGGGCGTTCGACGGCAATGGTGCAGGGTCAACTATTGGATAAAAATGGCAATCGTTCTAACTATAATGCTGTAATTACCCTGAACCCCAGCGCGGGTAAATTTATTGGCGCAGACTATAACCCCGACCAACCCGGATTTCAGGTACAGGCACAGAATGGGCAATACAGCGCCACGTTACAGTCTGACTTGAATGCCCAAACAGTACGCATTCAAGCAGTTACCACTGGGTTAGAAGCCTTTACCCAACTGCAATTTAATACCGCACTTCGTTCTAATTTAATCACCGGGGTAGTGGATTTCCGGTTAGGGGCGCGAGGTACGAATTATTACGGCAGTTTGCGGGACTTTTTGCCCTTAGATGAAGACAATTCGACCCAACTGGATGTTACAGGAGCAGCGTTTGCGACCGGACACATTGGCGAATGGCAGTATACTGGCGCATTTAATAGCGATCGCCCGTTAAACGAAGACTGCAACTGCAACAACCGCTTGTTTCGCTCTGACCAAGCCTCGGAACGTCCCTATCCAGTATATGGGGATAGCTCCACCGTGGATGTCCTCGCCCCCTCCACGGATAACCTCTATTTACGCTTAGAACGTTCGGCTCACATTCCTGATGCCGATCCAGACTATGTAATGTGGGGAGACTATAACACCCATGAGTTTGCTACAACCTCACAGCAATTTACCTCTTTCACCCGCCAACTCCACGGCTTTAAGGCAAATTACAACCTGGGTAATCTGCAAATTACAGGATTTTATGCCAATAACGTTGAAGGGTTTCAGCGGGATACCATTGCCCCGGATGGCACTAGTGGTTACTATTTCCTCTCGCGGCGGTTACTCATACCCGGTAGTGAAGATGTTTTTATTGAACTCGAAGAATTAAATCGTCCCGGCACCGTACTTCAGCGGGAACGCTTGACAAGGGGACCGGATTATGAAGTTGATTATGACCGAGGCACATTATTGTTCCGCAGACCCGTACTGAGAACGGATATTGCTGACGACGGTACTGTATTAGTACGGCGGATTGTCTCCACTTATCAGTTTGAAAGTCAAGACGACGATACCAGTATCTACGGGGGTCGGGTACAATATCATATTTCGCGGCAGGTTAACCGGGAGAGTTGGATTGGTGCAACCTACCTGGGGGAAGACCAAGGGACTCGTGATTTTGAACTCTACGGCGCCGACGCCCTCATCTCCTTTGGCAAGGATAACCGTCTGATTGCCGAATACGCCCATTCTAGTAACACGTCGGAACTGTTAGGGAAAATCAGTGGTTCTGCATACCGTATTGAAGCGGATGTCAAGATTGCTGAGGGAATTCAAGGTTATGCCTATTACCGTTCCGCTGATACGGGTTTTTCTAATAACGCTACCGTCAGCTTTGTTCCTGGTCAAACTCGCTACGGCGCGGAACTTCAGGCAAAGGTTTCCCCAACAACTACGGCACGGGTACAATACGACCATGAAGATAATGAAGGAATTGCCCCACGACCCCTTGATGTTTTAGAAGAATTTTTAAATCCCTTAACCGAACCCATTCCGGGTAGCGCTGTAGATAACAGCCTGACTACAGTTTCTGTCGGGATTCAACAGCGTATCGGGACGGCGAACTTAGCAGTAGATTGGATTTATCGCGATCGCACGGATCGTCTTGCCCCCAATGATTTAAGCGGTACGTCTAACCAGTTGCGATCGCGCTTCACATTGCCGATCACTGATACTCTCACCTTTCGGGCAATCAATGAACTAACCCTATCCTCCCAGGTGGATGCGGTTTATCCCGACCGAACTGGACTAGGACTTGATTGGGCAGTCTATCCGGGTATCAAAGTCAGTCTGGAACAACAATGGTTTACACGGGGACAGTATTCGGGTCAGTCTATCACTAGTCTAAACGTGACAGGGGACTACAAGCTCGGTGCCAATACCACTCTCACCGGACGTTACTCGATTCTGGGCGGAATTGATGGGCTAACCAGCCAAGGCGCGATCGGACTCAATCATCGGTGGACTATTGCCTCTGGCTTGCATATGGATTTGGCTTACGAACACGTTTTCGGCGATTTACTAGGTCGTACTGGTGCTGGCAGCCGCTTTGAACAGCCCTATGCCTTCGGTCAAAGCGCATCAGCCCTTGGATTGAGTGGGGGTGACAGCTACAGCGTTGGTTTAGAATACACCGATAACCCCAATTTTAAAGCCAGCGCCCGCTTCCAGCATCGCACCTCATCCCAAGGCAGCAACACAGTAATTTTCGCTTCGGCTTTAGGTAAGCTTTCTCCAGCATTAACCGCCTTATTAAGCTACAACCAAGCCAGTTCTGCCAATCAAAAGCTACAAGGATTAGGCACGACGGCTAATTTAAGACTGGGTTTAGCTTACCGCGACCCCAACGACGATCGCTTTAATGCCCTGTTGCGGTATGAATATCGCAAAAATCCCTCAATTATTCCTGAAACAATTTTATTCGGCAACGGCACAGGTTCTGAAGAACTTCTCTTCTCGGCTGAAGCGATTTATGCCCCCAATTGGCGCTGGGAATTCTATGGCAAATATGCCTTTCGCAGCAGCACCTCTTACTTAGCTGACGATTTAGTTGGCACTAGTAGCGTGTCTCTCACCCAACTCCGCGCTACTTACCGCTTAGGCTACAACTTCGACTTAGTGGGCGAAGCCCGTTGGATCACTCAACCCTCTGCCAATTATAACGAGCTTGGTTTTCTTCTAGAAGCAGGTTACTGGTTGACTCCCAGTTTACGTCTCTCAGCAGGATACGTCTTTGGTGAGGTAAATGATCGTGATTTCAGCGGTACGCGATCGGCGGGAGGTCCCTATCTGGGTTTAACGGTTAAACTCAGCGACTTGTTTGACGGTTTTGGACAACCCCAGCCAAGAATTGCACCGTCCCAGCAACAAGATTCTCAAGTCGAACCCGTCGCTACAGAAGTACCTGCCGAGATGCACTAGGTACTGGGAGTTTGATGGAAATCGGCTCATTTGATTTTGATGAAAATTAGTAAACTAGAGGTTGTCAGCGGTTTGCTTGAATTAGTTGAAACCTTAAATTATTGGGAGTCGAGCTGAAGAATGTATAACACGCTATATGATCGCGATTTGCAATTATGGATTGAACAAACAATTCAGCAGTTACAGAATCATGAATTTGAGTCGCTGGATATTGAGCATTTGATTGAGGAGCTAGTTGATTTGGGAAAATCAGAGAGAAATACGCTAAAAAGCAATCTCAAAATTTTGTTAGCGCATTTACTCAAGTTAAAGATTCAGCATGATGTACCTGATTCGATGAAAGCAAGTTGGTACAGTTCGGTTGTGGAACATCGTCAGCGGGTTCTCGACAATCTGACAGATGCCCCATCTCTCAAAAGTTTCTTGGTAGAAGCTGTGGAAAAAACCTATCCAGATGGTCGGAAGGTGGCAATTAAGGAGGGTATACTTGCTAAGTTTGGGGTTCGTGTGCCGGAAGAGAGTGAGTATCCCATAATGTGTCCTTTTTCGGTTGAGCAGATTCTGGATGAAGATTTCTACGGGCTATAGAGGGTTACTGGAACAGAAAGCCAAAGAATTGAGCGATCGCACTCCTGATAACAAATCTGTGTTGATTACCCGCCTTTTCAATTTTTCACCGCAATCCTGTAGAAACGTTGCCTGCTACATCTCTACTCGGCAACGCCTCCCGCACCACCTCAGAACCCGCACCAGCAATACAAGACTTTTCCGTTAAATACCGCTTCCAAGCTCTACTTCCCGGTTGTCCTGCAAACAATTGCAGCATATGTCGAGTAATTTTATTCAGCTTCAGCCCTTTTTCCGCCCAAAAATCAATATAAGGAATCATCGCTTCAGCCACCTGATAGCGAGTTAAGGGAGTATTCTCCTCCCCAAAAATCTCACGATCTGCCATTGCAAATAGATAAGGATTATCGTAAGCTGCACGACCAATCATCACCGCATCCACAAATGCTAATTGCTCCCGCACCTGCTCTAAATTAGTAAATCCGCCATTAATCTCAATAAATAGGTGGGGAAACTCCTGCTTTAAGCGATGTACATCACCGTAACGCAGGGGGGGAATATCCCGATTTTCTTTTGGACTTAATCCCTGCAACCACGCCTTACGTGCATGGACACTAAAGCGCTGACAACCAGCATCAGATACGATACGAACAAAGTTAGTCATATCCTCGTAACGATCAAGGTCATCAATACCAATACGATGCTTGACTGTAACCGGAATCCTAACAGCTTTAATCATACTCTCCACTGCCCCTGCTACCCGTTCCGGTTGTGCCATCAAGCAAGCGCCAAAGTTACCATCTTGTACCCGACTGCTAGGGCAACCCACATTCAGATTAATCTCGTCATACCCCATATCTTCGGCAATTCGCGCACATTCAGCTAGTTCTTGAGGATTATCACCTCCAACTTGCAGAGCCAAGGGTTTCTCTTCAGGAGAAAAACCCAGTAGTCGTTTGCGATCGCCATGGAGAATAGCCGCACTCGTAACCATCTCAGTGTAGAGTAAAGTGCGGCGTGTAATCTGTCGCATGAAATACCGAAAATGGAGATCGGTGCGATCCATCATCGGTGCGACACTTAAGGGATAATAGCATTCTGCACTAGTGGTATCAGGTAAAACGGCTGGGTTAAAACTGAGCATTCGTAAAAAAAAAGATTAGTCTGGGCAATTAGCGATCGCATTACTCCAGACTAACAAGCAAACGCTATAGGGGTAACTGAACTCCGACTTGTACTTAATTAAGTGACATTCGAGTTAGGAGATAGTTCATAGCGATCAACCCTGAACCTTCAAATCAATCGCCCACCCCGAAACCGCCAACGGGGAAATACAATCCGCATTAGGCTTTGGGACGCTACATAGACACCCAGCCAGACTAAGCTGTAGTGAATAATAAACCAGAGCGGCGATACCTCCTTCGGTATACTTGGCAACCCAAACAGTTTCACAATACTCAGTAAAAATCCACCTTCCCAAATACCAGCCAATAATTGCAAAACCCCGGGCCAATCCCGATCCCAACGAAATTTCTGAAGGTAGTTATAAAGGATATCCCAGCCCAAACCAAACAGTACCACATATGCCAATATTCGGAAGAATACGGGATAGGAAGGAAAACCTGTGTTAGGACTGATGATACCCCAATAAAACGGCAAAGTAATTAATAAACCGACGGTTGCAAAGAGAAATAATCGAGTTTGCCAACGTCCGAGTAGGGTAGGAGTCATAGCAGTTAGTGGAAATCTTCTTTCACTTTATGACTGAATTTTACTGTTGTAATCCAAGCAGAATCAAAACCTCCAACTATCAGGGTATGCTTTTAGGCAGTAAAAAGCTATCAACTCAACTAATGTTTGCTACAATAAGAGAGAAAAGACTTCGATCAACGTTAGTAACTTTTTCCCTAATTGCCGTGACAGGGCAACCCGTCCAGGCGGGTACTCTGCATAATGGCTGGAATTATGCTATTGATTCCTTTTCAGATGGGGTGACGGGTGAAGTCATCGGCGCAACTGGTGATTTTGAGTTCTACAGCCTTGCCCTCAAAGAAGAAGCCGACACTATTTTTATTGCCATTAACGCTAACCTCAGCTTGACGGGTTACGAGGATAGCACCGCCACAAATGCCAGCATTGCCTATGGAGATTTATTTTTTAATTTCTCGGGCAATCATTTAAAAACGGCAAATCTTAAGGGTGAATTGTTTGCCATTCGCTTTGCTGAGGTGAATGATGCCGGAGTCACAGAATTAGGGGTTTATGAAAATGTTACTGCCAAGAGTGTTACGTCAACTAATTCTGGATTTAGCAACTTAGAACTGTACGGCAACCACGTTATAGGCGAAGGGGGTACTCCCTCAATGGGAGATTTAACGATTGATGACTCTTATTTTGAGCAAACGGGGGAAGGGACAGTTTTAAACGCGATCGCATCGGGTACTAAAGTAGGAGATATTGCTTTCCTGGATAAGAATACTCTCAGTTTAATGGGGCTTGATTTTGGCTATTTTAACGCAACAGGTTCGCAAACCCTTGGCTTTAGTTTTGATAAAAACTTGCTTGCTAACGGTAGCTTTATCGCTCATATCTTTGCCGAGTGTGCTAATGATGGCATAGCCATAGAGGGTTCATTTAAAGAAACTAAGGTTGAGGATATCAAAGATGTACCCGAACCTTCTGGTATTGCTGGAATAATTTTAATGGGTTTGGTGCTGGTTAGTGAGCGGCTATACAAGACTCGTCATTCAAAGTAGAGACGCGATATGTGGCGTCTCGATGGAATAGGGAGTAGGTAAGAAAACTAAATGTATCTCACGACGCTATGATTTGACGGCTTTACTCGCTTCGAGGGTTTTGTCCCACTTCTCCAGAATCCTGGTAATAATCTGACCTTTATGGAAGGGCGTTTATTACTGGATAACGATACCAACTTGGGAGGTAATATCCTGTTGGGATATCGCAGGTATAACTCAAATTCCCGCCGAATTTGGGGGGGCTACGTTGGCTATGACATTCGCGATAGTGGCGATAATACCTTTCACCAACTTGGGTTGGGTGGCGAAAGTTTAGGAGAAATTTGGGATTTTCGTGTCAATGGCTACCTCCCCATTGGAGATACCCGCCAAGGTGTTGGCGAGGGTGCCGTTCGAGGCAGCTTTTTTCACCAAAACTATTTAATTTTAGAGCAAGGGCAAAACCGCGAAGCAGCAATGGGCGGTGTTGATGCGGAAGTTGGGGTAAGACTTGCTCAATTTGGCACTCAGGGAAGTTTGCGCGGGTATGGGGGATTGTATTGGTATGACGCTGAAGGTAGTCCGGATACCTTAGGTTGGCGCGTGAGATTGGAAGCGCGTCCCACCGATTACCTGAATTTCGGCGTATCGTTTCAAGAGGATGAGTTGTTTGGTACGAATGTTGTTTTTACCCTTGGCGCGACGTTTCCTGGAACTCGTCCCCAAGGTGCTATAGCTGAAGACGACATCGTTTTAGCACGGTTGGGAGAATCGGTACAGCGTACCAATGCGATTATCATCGACTATCAAGACGAATTCCGACAAGTGCCTGCGACGAATCCAGAAACGAATGAACCTTATGTATTCCAGCACGTTAACTTAGGAACGACTGGGGGAGATGGTACGTTTGAAAATCCGGTGGGTACGGTTCAGGAGGGGTTAGATCGAACTGTATCAGACGGTAACGATATTGTTTACGTCCAACCTGGGACAAATCCTGGTATCCCACCGTTCACGATTCCCGATCGCGTCCAGGTACTTTCTACGGGTCCGGTGCAGCAACTGGAGACAGTGGAATCCGGCATTGTGCAGTTATCCCTATCTGGCGCTGGCGTACTGCCTACTATTACTCCGGGTGCGACTGCTTCGGTAACAATGGGCGATCGCACAACCCTATCTGGATTTGACATTCCCAATGCTGGTACTAACGCCATTCAGGGGACGAGTATCGACACAGTAACGATTCGGGATAATGCGATCGCTAATTCAACTCAAACAGGTATCCTCTTATTTGATGTTACTGGACAAGTGACAGTTACTGATAACAGCATCGATACTACTGGTGGTTTCGGTAATAGCGGCTTCTTCATCGGAAATACTGGGGGTTCAGTTGATTTGACAGTGGTCAGAAATCAGATTGCCAACACGACAGATAGTGGTATTGACATCCTGCTTTTCAATACAGCCGAAGCAACTGCCAATCTCTCCGATAACACCCTTTCTGGCAATAACACTGACGGCATCCGTGCCGATATGTTCGGTAATTCGACGGCAACGCTGACCATCGACAACAACACAGTTTCTGACAACGAAACTTTCGGCATCGGTATCAGATCCAATGAATCGGCTACAGCAATAACAACTCTCACAAATAACACCGTTTCCGATAACGATTTCGGCATCGGTATCAGATCCAATGAATCGGCTACAGCAATAGCAACTCTCACAAATAACACCGTTTCTGGCAATGGCTTTGACAGTACCGATATAGACACAGCAACAGACGGTATCGCCACAGCTACAAGAGGTGACTCTTCTCTTCAACTTTTGCTTAAAGAGAATACTGCCACTAATAATGCTCGTTTTGGAATTTCAATCTTGAGTGATTACTTTATTAGGAGTGTTTAACCCGACATGATATTATGGGATAAATGTCGTTCAATTTTCACTTTGATTAAGGCGATTTAATCTTAGTGGAGTGAGATAATTAAAAATGAGAACCACGACTTCTCTAAGAAGTTGGGGTTTTGAACTGATGGATTTCTTGGAAGTTTATTATCGAGATTCTGTTCCTTGATTTGGATCACCCGCTACCCGTTTGTTTTCACCTTCAGCTTCCGGTATTGTTGCCGGATCTTTCTTGGATGCTTGCTCATCAGCTTGCGGATCTTTAGGCTCATTACCCGTTGTACGAGCTTCAGCAGCAGTAGTGGTTTGCTTGCCTCCGGCGGCGGTTGACGATCGCTGTTCTTCTTCAGGCATAATTACATCTCTCTCAATAGAGTCCAACTAATTCTAAAAACTCTAGGGGAACAAGTTCCTCTCCCTAAAATAAGGCTTTGGCTTCTTCATCCCTCTATCCAAAGGTGGATAGGTTGTAAATCTTAGGTGACTTAGATCTTGCAGTACTGACGATGAACCCCAAGATACCGTAAGGTGGGCAAAAGTAACTAACGATAGCATAGGCATTTGCTGTATAAATTTTGCCCACCCTACCTAAAATTGGCTTATTGAGATTGATCCTAGATGTGAGGTGATGAAGAAATTTTCCATAAAACCTAACACCTAAGACCTAACACCTAATAGCCTATTCAAATGGTATCTTAATGTAAAACATATTGAAGTGTTCAAGTATACTCTTTCTTTTAATAGATAGCGCTATTCTCTACTCCTTACTAGTAGGAGTTGAACGTAACTCTATAAATAGAACTAGTCCGAAACTTTAAGGAGAGCGATCGCTTACCCACTTCAACCATTGAAGAAACGAACTCAGGGCATTCAATCGATGAATTCTAGGGGATTTAGTAGAAGCGATCGCATCCACTGCCCTTAATGCCGTATACTGCAACCCCAAAAAACTATCCACCGCCGCATAAGAACCCCCCAAAGTAATCGCACCTGCGGCATACATCTGCCCCCCTGACTGGCGCATTTCTACCAATTCAAACTCATTACTCACCGTTAAACGCCCCAAGTCATTGAGGGGTAAGTTGTAATGAGTAACTAAGTCATTTAAGAAAGGACTAGCAGTAACATTGGCATCGAGTCCCGTTGCATCAATAATAAAATCCGCCTCTAGACGCATCTGCCCTTTATAATTCTTCTCCTGAATATAGGTAACGATGCAGTTTTGTTCCCGTTCTACCCGTTCCACTTCCCCAAATTCAATTTTGTACCAGCCTCGCTTGAGTCCTTCATCAACAATATGCTTCCAATCGCTTCGATCCGCAGTCGTTGTCCCTCCCCAGTCACTCAGCAAACGCTGTCGCTGTTGAGGTTCAGCCTTTTCTAGCATTTCCCGCAATTCCCCACTCCAGCAGGCTTTGGGCCAGTTGAAGGGTTGAAATTCATAATGGTGTTTTACCAGTCGTTGGGATTTACCGAAGGTGTTACCTTGGGGTTTAGGCGATCGCATTAAATGCACTAACCGAATCTGCGGGTTTCGCTGTCGCGCCTCATAGACTCGCTGCACAATCCGGGATGCTACAATTCCTCTCCCCCGAATCAATACTGTACCCCCCTGCCGTTCTAATTGGTTGTAAACATGGTTATGGGGTTCATAGGCATTCACCACCGACTGAAAATCGCGGGTTTTCTCTCGATATGCTTGCAAATCGGGAAGAAACTTAATCGCCGGATATCCCGTGGCTAGATGAACGTAACGGGCAATTAAGAAGGCATGGTCGCGCTGTCCGGAAGTTGTGCGAGAATAAGCGATCGCATACCGCCCGTCATCAGTTTTACGAATCGCCCGGACACTACCATACCGAAATATCTGCTGCCAACCAATCCGCTTCGCTTCCCGATCCAACGAATCAAATACATTGCCAGCGCGAGGCGTATAAGTTTCGGCAAACGTCGGTTCAGCAAAAACCTGCCACAAATACTTTAAAGATACCCTCAGATGCCCCCGCCATAAATCATGCCATGCCTCTCGTAAGGCATAACTGGGAAAACCCCAGATATTATCGGGACAGGAATCAGAATTTGATCGCAACCGTTCCTGTAGAGGAATTTGAGAATTCAGGCAGAGTTGCTTATAGCGAGTATAAGGTTTCGGTTCAATGCCTAACGCCGTAACCTGAGAGGGTTTTACCCCATAGATTCTCAAAAAATCCACCCAAACAAAACTCCCCAATCCCGCTCCAATCGTGGCATAATCTATTTCATGTACCGATAGACCCGTAGCGTGAAGGTCTTGCAAAATGACCTGTTGAGCCTGAAAAATTGGCGGCGGAAAGGCAGTGCGACTCGTTGGTGGTACGGGAGGCGGTTGATTGGGGTCTGGTAATCCTGTATTGGGATTGAAGAAAATTTGGGAATTGCCGGCACGAGGGGATTGCTGAGTTCTGGGGGTGAAACTGACACTGATAGTGTAAGGACCAATTTGCAGCGTGTCTCCGTTGGCTAGAGTGCTTCGCTTCTGGAGAACACCATTAACAAACGTACCGTTGCGACTGTTTTGATCGATAACAACTAACCCACCGCTATCTTGGTCGATTAAAAGGTGAAAGCGAGATACCTCAATGCTGTTGAGTAACATCCGAGATACCCGACGCCCTTGGAGTTCAGCAGGCATCCCGTTGAAATCGCGCCCCAACGCAATGGGAATCGATAGTAAAGGCGATCGCAACTCTCCAGTGGCTGGGTCGTCCCAACTCAACTGAATTCGCAAGGGTGCAGACTGCATACTTTCATCTCTAAACCGCCAAGAAGATATCCCATTATAGCGACCAAGCTTTATTGGTATGTAGCCAAGGCTATTTACCTCAGCAAAAGCTGGTACGAGTTCACAGGGCAAACAGAAGCAATGGGACTGGGGTTTGGGTGGCTAGAGGCAGTGCATCCAGAGGATCGGAAATTTTCTAGTGACATCTTTTTACGGGCAATTGAGCGTCAAGAAGCCTTTCAACTAGAATATCGTTTTCGTAGCCAAGACGGTGAATATCGGTGGGCAATTGATGCGGCCAGCCCTTGGTTTACACAAGAGGGTGAGTTTAAAGGATACATTGGCTCAGTCATTGAGATTAACGATCGCAAACAAACCGAGGAAGCGTTACGCCAAAGCGAGGAACGCTATCGGTGTTTGGCAGAATTAATCCCCCAGTTAGTCTGGACTGCCAATGCCAAAGGAGCGTTATTGGATGTCAATCGACGCTGGTCAGAGTTTACAGGGTTAACGCTGGAACAAGCCCGTACAACGGCATGGGAAGAGGTTGTCCATCCTGAAGATTTACCTGTTCTAGTTCAAGAGTGGACTGAGGCAGTACAACAGGAAACCTCCTATCAAGCGGAAGGTCGTATGCGGCGAGCAGATGGGGTGTATCGCTGGCACCTGCACCAGGCAATTCCACAAAAAAATGAGCAAGGTCAAATTGTCAAATGGTTTGGCACGGCAACGGATATCGAAGCGAAAAAACAACTGGAAATCGAACGTACTCGCCTATTACAGCGAGAGCAATCTGCACGGGAAGCCGCCGAACGAGCCAACCGCATCAAAGATGAATTTCTCGCTGTTCTTTCCCACGAGTTGCGATCGCCGCTTAATCCTATCCTAGGCTGGGCAAAGTTGTTACAAACCCGCAAACTGGATGAAACCAAAACAGCCCAAGCCCTTGCCACCATTGAACGCAATGCTAAATTACAAACTCAACTGATTGATGATCTGCTCGATGTTGCCAAAATTCTGCGCGGTAAACTGAGCTTAACGATCACCCCCGTCAATCTAGCCCCAGTAATCCAAGCGGCGATCGATACAGTCAGGACGGCAGCCGTAACTAAATCTATCTCGCTTCATCCTGTATTACCGAATATCGGGCAGGTATCTGGTGATGCGGCTCGACTCCATGACTCTGACCAGTTTATTAACGGGAGTATTGACCAGCATTTGGTGTTTTGTCTTGGGAGTTGATTTGGCATTTGTGTGGGGATTAGTCGCGTTTGTGCTCAACTATATCCCAACGTTGGGTTCAATTATTGCAGTCATTCCGCCCACGCTGGTGGCTCTTGTTTTTGAGGGAGTGGGTATAGGTATTGCCACATTAATAGGTTTAGCAGTGATTCAGGTTGTGATGGGTAATTTTATTGATCCTCGCGTACAGGGAAAATCTTTGCAGCTATCGCCGTTTGTTGCTTTAATTTCCATCGTGTTTTGGGGATGGGTATGGGATATATCCGGTGCTATCTTGGGTGTTCCGATGACGGTAGCAATCATTCTCCTTTGTCAAGAGTTTAAATCAACGCGAGGGATTGCGATTGTTCTGGGCGAAGTAGAACGCTAGACTAGAAAGGCAGCTTTCCCGTACTTGGGGTAGAAAACTGAGTGAAAGTCAAGTGACGCCAGAAATAAAACAGCGGGTTCAAGAACTGCGGCAACTGATACAGAACGCTAGCTATGCCTATTACGTTCTCGACAATCCCATTATGGAAGATGCGGTCTACGATCGCCTATATCGAGAACTGCAAGAATTAGAGTCGCAGTATCCCGAATTGGTGACGCCGGATAGTCCCACCCAGCGCGTGGGTGAGAAACCCGCATCTCAGTTTTCCTCAGTGCGGCACAATATCCCCCTCTACAGTTTAGAGAATGCCTTTAATCTGGAAGAATTTACCAAATGGCAGGAGCGATGGCAGCGCTATCTCTCTCAAAATCCCCCACTCCCCAGTGAATATGTCTGCGAACTAAAAATTGATGGGAACGCTTTGGCACTAACCTATGAAAATGGACTATTAGTGCGGGGAGTGACGCGAGGGGACGGGGTTACAGGTGAAGATATTACCCAGAATGTGCGTACAATTCGCTCTATTCCCTTACGGTTGAATATAGAGACACCACCACCAGTTGTAGAAGTGCGGGGCGAGGCGTTTTTACCCCTGGAGGTATTTGAAGAGATTAATCGAGAGCGAGAGGAAGCGGGTGAACCGTTATTTGCTAATCCGCGTAACGCTGCTGCTGGTACGTTGCGGCAATTAGATCCCCAGATTGTTGATCGACGGCGGTTAGATTTCTTTGCCTATACATTGCATATTCAAGGAATTAACGATGCTGAAGTCGCCCGTACTCAATGGGAGGCACTAGAATTACTGCAAAATCTGGGGTTTCGCGTGAATCCCCATCGGAAAGTTTGTGCGTCTTTAGAGGAAGTCTGGGAGTATTACGAGTATTGGGATACAGATCGGCGGAATTTGCCCTATATGACAGACGGGGTGGTAGTCAAAGTCAACTCCCTGGAATTGCAAGAACAACTAGGGTTTACCCAGAAGTTTCCCCGTTGGGCGATCGCTCTTAAGTATCCAGCAGAAGAAGCGCCGACACTAGTACTTGATGTTAAAGTTCAGGTGGGACGAACGGGGGCGCTGACACCAGTGGCAGAATTGCAGCCAGTGCAGTTAGCTGGAACAACGGTATCGAGAGCATCGTTGCATAATAGCGATCGCATTCGGGAGTTAGAACTCCATATTGGCGACACGGTAATTGTTCGCAAAGCGGGGGAAATTATCCCGGAAGTGGTACGGGTACTGCCAGAACTCCGTCCCGCTAATGCTCAACCCTTCCAGATGCCCAGCCATTGTCCTGTCTGCAATCAGCCGGTGGTGCGTTTAACAGGGGAAGCCGTAACTCGCTGTATAAATGCTTCGTGTCCAGCAATATTAAAGGGTTCGCTGATTCATTGGGCAAGTCGCGGTGCTTTAGATATTAATGGTTTGGGGGAAAAAATTGTCGAGCAATTGGTTGAGCGAGGTATAGTACAGTCAGTTGCCGATTTATATGATTTAACGACTGAACAGCTAGCATCTTTAGAGCGTATGGGCGTCAAGTCTGCTCAGAAAATAATAGATGCGATCGCTAATTCTAAAATACAACCTTGGGCACGAGTCCTCTACGGTTTGGGCATTCGTCACGTTGGTAGCGTCAATGCCCAAGTTTTAAGCCAGCAGTTTCCAACAGTTGAACGATTAGCTGGGGCTAGGGTAGCAGAAATTGAAGGGGTTTACGGCATTGGTTCAGAAATTGCTCAATCTGTTTATGATTGGTTCCGGGTTCCTAGCAATCAGGTTTTAATTGAACGATTGCGAGAGGCGGGTTTGCAAGTTACGGCTGAAGCAGGGGAAACTACTCCTGAACCCGCAGAGCAACCCTTGAGGGGTAAAACCTTTGTCATTACAGGTACTTTACCAACACTCAAGCGCGATGAGGCGAAGGAGTTGATTCAACAAGCTGGTGGTAAAGTGACGAGTTCCGTCAGTTCTAAAACGGACTATATAGTAGTTGGAGAGGATGCGGGTTCTAAATTAGAAAAGGCGCAAGGGTTAGGAATTACTCAACTTAGTGAAGCTCAGTTGTTGGACTGGTTGCAGCGATAACTGTTTGCACGATGGATTTGTTGACTTGAAATTCAGGAGCTTGAAGATTACCACTAGCAAGGGTTTGACGTATCTGACGCAAGGCATTCGAGTAGGAAGCACGTTCTTCTGGGTTGCACCAATGTGCGATCGCTTGGGATAATTCTTCTATATCGTCGGGTAAAGGAGCGATCGCTTGATTCAGTAACCCAACATAGCTTCAATATCAAATTAACATCGCTGTCGTCTTGACAAAATGACGGTTTTCCCCTTAATAGCTACTCGTCCATCGGCGGTCACTGAGCATAGCCGAAGTGACGAATTGCCCTGACGATTGTTACCGGATTGAGGGGTGTCAAGCGAGTGAGTTGTCCTACAGGAATAGAACGAGATAGCTGAACTTGCAATAATCGGTACTCCCAACCGTGAGTATTAAACCAACCAATAGCCTCATTAAGATGTTCCAACGTTGCCAGCGCTAACACGACAATCCCATTGGTTTCCAACTGCGCCTTACAGCGATCGAGAATTGAAAGTAAATTCCCCCCACTCCCGCCAATAAAGATGCGGTGGGGTGCTGGGAGGTGATGCAAAATGTCCGGTGCTGTACCGTTCATTGAGATAACATTCTTAACGTGCAGGCGGCGGCAATTCTGTTCGATCAGCGCACTGCCAATCGCCGTTTTTTCGATCGCATAAACCTGAGACGTACCGCACAAGCGACCAATTTCAATCGACACCGAACCCGTTCCCGCACCGATATCCCAAACGGTTTGTCCCGGTTGCAGTGTTAATTCTGCCAACACCAGCGTCCGCACTTCCCGCTTTGTCATCAAATTAGGGCGATCGCTAAAGCTGGCAAAGGCGCGATCGGGCAATCCCAGAATTGGTAAGGTATCAACGTCTACTGTTGGGTTAGTGTCGTCAGACTGACGCCGCAATACTACTACATTCAGGGGGGCAAACGTCTCTAGCAATACCGCATCCACTGGAAAACACCGCACCCGTTCGTTGGCACCTCCCAGATTTTCACACACCCAGAAGTCGTAAAAGTCAGAGAGTTCCATCCCCAGTAGCAGGCGAGCGATCGCATTTGGCGTATTTCTTCGGTCTGTCAACACGGCAATCTTCTCCGTTGCTTGCTGTAGTGCGACAGTCAACTCATCCATTGAGCGTCCGTGCGCACTGACAATTGCGGCATCTTGCCAAGGCACTTTCACCCGATTAAACGCAAGTTGCACCGCACTTACATGGGGATAAAACGTGAGCTGTTCCCGTGGCAATTCTTCTAATAACAGCCGTCCTAAGCCAAAAAATAGAGGATCGCCACTGACTAAGACTACAATGCCACCATTAGCGTCTTCTTTTGCCAACTGGCTACGAATATCGCGGATGACTTGGGTAAAATCTCCTAATACTATACGGGAAGCTGGATGGTTAGTAAAGTAGCTCAAATGGCGATCGCTCCCCACTAATACGGTTGCCTGTTCTACTACCTGCCGCACTGTATCCGTCAGTCCAGCAGCACCATCCAAGCCAATTCCTACGACCTGTATAGCATTCATCTGCTATCGCCGATTATCCCGGTGCAAATCATAAATAACTTTTTCCCAATACCAGTCTTCCGAACGACCAGGATTATTCTGTCTCACCTGTTCTAGCAATCGCTCTGCTAAATCCCAGTTTCCATGCACCAGTGTAAAAAGCTGATGCCGCAATTCCGTTCTCGGTCGGCTCCGATAACTTTCTTGCTGATTATACCAGGTATTGTATTGAGCTTCACCTGTTCTCACAATCTCATCGATGAAGGTTTGGGTTTGCTCTCCCAATTCTTGCCGGTTTCTCCCGGTTTCATCGATAAAGGTTTGGGCTTGTTTTCCCAATTCTTGCAGGTTTTTCCCCGTCTCCTCAATAGCTTGGTTGACGCCCTCAATGAAGAAGTTCAACGGGTTCTTAGTAAATTTTTCAGAATCGTCCATACTTCTCACTCCTCGGTAGATTGCTTTCGGTGTCCAATCCAAACACATCATCGTTCAGAATAATATCCCCGCATTTAGTTGCGGAATAAACCTAGCTTTTTCTTTAGAACTAAACCTAGTCCTAGCACTGATAAACCTATTACACTACCCGGTTCTGGAACACTTTGGTTAGGTAGTTTAAATGGATCAATAGTCTCGAACTCAATGTCGCCTGAGACTGTATCAGACCTAGAATATTCGTCACAGTAAAATTGCTCCTCTGTTAATTCACCAAATTTATAATAATAATTAGAATAGCAGTACTGCTCATATACATCTAATTGCTGTACAAAGTTAGTCTTTTCAACAAATAGGTTGTTGTATTCAGAAACATACAAATCAATACACCTCTCAACATAAGAACCATAGGAATAGTTCTCAGAATAACAGTAACCACCCGAATCATCGCTAACATTAGGTTCTAAATCCAAACTCAAACCTACCAATTTACCTGAATTAAACCAAAAATTTGCATAATTTAAATCGCTTGAATCCCAAGTTCCGTCACCTCCAAACTGAACCCCTTCAACGGATAGGATATGATAAATTCCTTCGTAATTAAAGTCAAATTGAACCTCAGATAGTGTTGTTGATAACTGATTTAAGCTAACTGTCTCCGTCCCAACACCTGTTAAAAATTCTTTCAGTAAATCTACTTCGTCATCTTGAACACTAAAAGTCAGATGCCCTGAGCCGAAAGCATCAAAGCTAACAAAGCTAAAATTAAACGAGGCAAACTCAGCCGCTTGTACTGGTTTACTTTCCAGTACTCCAAAACCTAGGGCTAAACCGACACTCAACAAGGCTATTTTTTTAAATGGACTAGTCATGTAGAACAGTTCCTTACGTGATAAAGTATCTAAGACATGGGGATAAAGATACAGTATTTTGTGAAGATAGATTTTGGGTATAGATCAATCTTCATCAAATCTTTAATCTTTTGCCGATTGTCAAGAGATACTTAATGTATTTTTGATAAGAAACTTATCTAATTGTTTCTACTCCCCCTTCCCTCTTTCCCGTTCCCAAGCCAAAACGATTAATGCATTCAAGATAGCAGCGGCGACAGGTGAACCTCCTTTCCGACTCTCAACTCGAATCTGAGGGACGGCTGTCTGAGCTAACATATCCTTGGATTCAAGAACTGATATAAATCCCACAGGTGCGCCAATCACTAGAGCAGGTTGAATTGAGGATGTTGGCAATTTAGCACACAAAGCGAGTAAAGCTGTCGGAGCATTACCAATCGTAAAAATAGCGTCAGGATATTCCTCAAAGCATTGGATTAAGCCTGTCTCCGTGCGGGTTTTTCCGGGAAGTGCTACAGGTGCTTGTTCGACGGCGGCAATTAAGGGGTTGCCGAAGGTTTTGGCTACCATTCCCGCTACCCCCTGTTTTACCATCCCGACATCAGTAATAATGGGTGTCTTATTTTGGATAGCGTTAATTCCAGCTTCAATTGCTTCTGGACTAAATTGAATCAGTTGGGTAAAGTCAAAGTCAGCAGTACTGTGGATGACTCGTCGCACAATGGCGTATTCATCGGGGGTAAAGGTGTGTTCGCCGATTTCTTGGTCGATGATGGCGAAGCTTTGCTCCATAATAGGGTGGATGGGTAAGTGCATAGATTTTTCTGCTTATTCCCCTTGACTAGATTTGGGTTGTGAGCGTTGGTGTATGCTATCTTGGGTAGTTCTGTTGGTGGAGTGCAGGTATTCAAGCATTAGCAAGCGCAAATAGTCCAGCATCTGAATATAAGCTTTCAGTTGTCTGTAGTCTCCATTGGTGGCAAAGTAAAATTGAGCGATCGCGGGAACACTAAAGATTCGCCTATCTTGCAATTGCTTAATGGCATCCTGTTCATTTTCAATCCAGCCTCGTGTTTGAATTTGACTGGCATAACCTCGGATATCCACGGTTAACAGTTCGATTTCTTCGAGAAGGGTGAATTCTTCATCAGAAGTTGGAAATAGAGAACCAATCTTTTTTCGTTCTTCTTTTGTATTTTTATAATCGACCGTTAACTGCTCTAGCAGTCGAGTGATGTAGGTAGAGGCATTCCATTCAGCTATATACTGCTTTATTTCAGTAACTTCTATCTCGGTGTATCCTTCGCCTAGCTGAGATAAAAAAGAATCAACAGGTGGATCATCCTGCATCAATCTTGAACTCCAGTTGTTGATATAATAGAATCTTTGAAACTTATAAACATCGATATTTTCTGTTTATTAAAAAATATTGCTCATGTCTTGCCCCTAGTCCGATTTAAGGGTTTGTTCTCAAGCACCTCCTGCAAAAACTTAGTAAGTTCAGCAAGGTAATGGGGTTCGTGTTCAAGCAACCAGTCTGTTAGTTCAGGGGAGTGCGTTGTTTTCCGAAACTCTACTCGCGTCTCAGAGAACTCCGCGAATAAGCGTTTGAGAAGGTTAGCACCATGAACTTTGCACAACCATTCGTCCTCTGACAGGCTATTCTTATCAACCCCTTGCGGAAGGTAACTCCTGTTCTGCTGCTTGTCCTCAATCCATTGCTGAACGTCTTCCTCTGTGAGACATTTATCCCGTGATTTATCATACTGATTGATGAGGGTTGCGATCGCTTTTGGATGCAGCAGATAGTTTTCATACATACACCGGGGGAGAAAGAATAGATTAGGACGTTCCTTCTCTAGCCTTTTTATCTCTTCCTCCGATTTATTTTCCCTGTCGAACACAAACCGCATTTGCTCTGGGAATAAGCTAACTCGACTACTGAGGCGATCGTAGATGTAAAATATAGCGTCGGCAGCTTTAGCAGGTTTCTTCTCAAAGTCTCCCGTTTTCCTGACTTTGAGGATTTGAGTGCCTCTTAAATGATTAGTCGCTAATTCTTCCAGTATCCGTGGGAAACACAGTTCCTCGGTTTCACCTTCCACCCAGAGGATATCGTCAACGCCGAAAATGTCTGATAATCTGATTCCCAGGTCAGCTAATAGGGAACGCTGTTCTTTAATGTCGTCCGGGTTCATTACCTCAGTTTTGGTTTCACCGGCTTCATATCGCAGCTTCACAATAGTAGAGGGATTAGCAGCCGCAATAATCATCGGTGAATGAGTGGCAATAATATATTGATGCTGTGGGAATTCTTTGAGAATCTCTATCAGTTTCTTGGCTGCACCCGGATGCAGAAATGACTGAGGTTCATCGATGATGATAGTTCGTGGTTCTTGGGAGGTGAGGACAACGTACAGAATTGCCAAAACCTGACCGATTCCAGTTCCACACGCTGAGAGTGGAAATGATAAATCCTCCCTTTCTGTTTCAGGCTCTATCTGCCATACCATAATTTCAAGGGTGGAATTATCTTGATGTCGAACAGAAACCCATTTTATTTTTGGAAAAATAGTTAATACGTGTTGGTTGAAGCGCTCAAACCGCACCGGATTTTGCCCCTGTAATACCCCAAGAACTTCGGCTAGATTGGATGCATCGGGTTTAAGTTGGCTACTGTTACCAAAAGGGCAACTTGCAATATTTAGTCGTTCAGCGTAAAACCGATATACATTCTCTCTAAAATTTAGAAGTAAATAATCTACGATAGTTTCCTCTGATTGACCGTTATCTGGAGTCTGAATTCCAATATATAAAGTTTGTTTTGGATTATCAATTAAATCTGATGATGATTTAAAACCTGAAGTTAACTCAACAAAGTCTTTGTAATATAGTAAAGGTATATATAAATCAATTTTTATATCTTCTGTTTTTTCAATCCATTTTTGAAGTAAATATTCTGCATTGTTTTGTTTGATGTCATCTTCTGCTAACTCTGATTTGGGAATTTCAATTGTCCCATAATTAGAAGATTTATTGAAGAGAAGATTACATTTCAAATCTTTAATTAAATTAATAAAGTAAGATTTTTTAAGATTAAAGCGAATTTGCGCTTCCGCTATTGAATCCGGACTCGGTAACGTCTTAACACTCCGATGCGGCACATCCTCAAAACTCAGCGTCAGCGCCTCTAGTAACGCCGTCTTCCCCGAATTATTCGCCCCCACAATAATATTGATACCCGGTGTAAACTCCAGCAGGTCAGAGTCTCGGAATGATTTGTAATTAAAAAGTTGAAACTTTGAAATGTACATCCCACCATCTCTTGTTCAAAAAGCCTTGAACTCTGACCCGGTAAAAACCCTAAAACTCTACAAGGGGCCAGTCAGGTTCCCGGTAGTAACGTACCATATTATCAAACTTCCGCAGTTCCGCCCGTTTAACCCAGAATGAACTAACGTCCTTCTCTAAAAATTGCTCATTTAATTCTGATAGTACCTGAGTCGTGCGATCGCGGTCGAGTTCGGGGGGGATTTCGCCGTAATATCCCAAGGTAACGTGGGCAGTAAAATGGTACTGCTGCTGAATTCCTAAAGCAATTAAACCACGATTTTGATAAATAGCTCGGCGAAGTTGCCAAATCTGTTGATAAGAGTATTCGTCCTTGGGTGCTAAACACACGCCAATCGCACGAGGCATTACCATTAGACCAAGTAGCTGCCAACCAATGGGTTGGTTACTAGGAAAACTATGCTGATATTTCTGGAAACTTTCGCCAATCCGTTCTTGAAGTTGTTTGTCAAAATCAGGATTTTCTTGTTGGGCATCTCGATAAGTATTCTCCCAAATCAAATCAGCTAGGGTTATATGAAAACTACCCGGAGGTAACGCTATCATTAAAGAACCTAACTCTTGCAATAACCGTTCCTGGAGGTCTTGCAAATTCCGATAAAAGGCGGCATTATCTGGCTCTTCCTCCCAAGGTGGTGTAATTACGCTGTACCCAGGAAAATAGACGGCATATCTGTTACCATCTGGAAGACAGGCAAACTTGGGTGATGTGTGAATATGCTGCAACTTAGATTGATAGTTTGCCGGTAAGGTCATCCGTGCGACACGATTTACATAGATTGGATAAGTATCGTCCAATTTCAATTCCCTCCTAGTGCTTTTGCGTGTTCCTTATGCCAATTTATCTCTACTGGGGAGAGGATGACTTTGCGATGACGCAAGCAGTCAACGAACTGCGCAAGTCAGTACTCGACCCCAACTGGGTTAGTTTTAACTATGACAAAATTCCCCCCGACCAACCAGACACCGTCCTTCAGGGACTCAATCAGGCAATGACTCCCCCCTTTGGCATGGGCAATCGTCTGGTTTGGTTAGTAGAGACAACACTATGCCAGCAGTGTTCAGAACATTTGCTGGCAGAACTAGAGCGTACTCTACCTGCCATTCCTCAAGAGTCTATTTTGCTACTAACGGCTCCCAATCGACCAGATGGGCGTCTCAAATCGACAAAACTGCTGCAAAAGCACGCCAAAATCCAGGAATTTCCCCTGATACCCCCCTGGAAGACTGAACAGTTGGTAGAACAGGTAAAATCCTATTCTCGCTCAAATGGTGTCAAACTCACCCCTGGTGCTGCCCAACTCTTGGCAGGCGCAGTCGGAAACGATACCCGACAGCTATTTAACGAGTTGGAAAAATTGCGACTTTACGCTGGGGAGGCTCCCAAACCCCTAGATGAAAGTGCCGTTACTGCCTTAGTAACCACCACGACTCAAAACAGCTTACAACTGGCAGGGGCAATTCTCAAAGGGGATACTGCCAAAGCACTGGCACTAGTTGCCGACTTGATTCACAAAAATGAACCCCCCTTGCGGATTTCTGCCACGTTAATAGGGCAATTCCGCACCTGGTTATGGGTTAAACTAATGGTGAGTACCGGAGAAAAAGACCACACAGCGATCGCTAAAGCAGCCGAAGTCAGTAATCCTAAACGAATTTATTTCCTCACCAAAGAAGTTCAACACCTTTCTTTGAGTCAACTTACCTCCACCCTACGAGTCCTGCTGGAGTTGGAAATCAATCTTAAGACAGGCGCAGATTCGCTCTCAAGCTTGCAGAGTAAAGTAATACAAATCTGTCGCCTCTGCAAAAGTTAGAAATTAGGAGTTGGGAAATAGGTAAGAAAATCAAATCTACCTCCCTTAAATAAGAATTATTATAGAATATTTTGCCATTCATTTAGACTGGTTATAGATCTGCTTTTATGACTTGCTTTCTTAAGTTCCAGCCTTTTGATTAATTCCCCCGC
>NZ_JADEWY010000064.1 GCF_015207375.1 Coleofasciculus sp. LEGE 07092
ATGCCACGGTTGCTGCCACTTGTTTAACACCACCAAAGTCAATCAGGACGGGCAATCCGTCGGTACTGCGCATCATCAAATTATCAGGGGAGATATCCCGATGAATGACTCCCAAGGAGTGGATATACCTCAAAATCGGTAGAATTTGACGCAACAACTGAGTGACTTCTGTCTCGTTAAACCGTAGTCCCTGACTTTTACGAGCCTCAAGTAAGGCGTAGTAGGTTTGTCCGGCTACAAACTCTTGGATTAGGAATAGGCGTCCTTCGTTTTCCTGTTTGACTCGCAGCAGTTCGCGGAACTGAGGAATTTGTGGGTGTTCTAGTTTGTAGAGAATGCCTGCTTCCCGCTCGAAGAGTTCTTCGGCTTTTTGGAGGGCGTAGGTGCCTTGAACTTGCGGTGCAAATTCTTTTAAAACACAAGGTTCGTTGAAGCGGTTGAGGTCTTCTGCCAGATAGGTGCGTCCGAAGCCACCGTGTCCTAGCTCCCGGACTATCCGATAGCGATCACCGAGGGTTATCCCTGAGTGGAGGTCTTGATTGATTGGAGACTCTAGCTTTTCACCGCAGTGGCTGCAAAAGTGATTGCTAGGAGGATTCTCATGTCCGTGAGGGCAGTAGAGGGGCTTCATTAATGAGAGAGTTTGCTACGGGGATAGGCGGGAAGGCGGAGGCTCAGAATCGGCAGGTTTCTATATTAGCTCATGGGTTAAGAGCTGCAATATGATTTGAATGCATCCCTGGTAGCGATGGTTATGTTTTGATTTTAGATTATAGGGAAGGTGAGATGGGGGAGATTGTTTTTTTAACGCAGAGGGGCGCTGAGGTTTTGGGGGAAGAGGAATTCAAGAGCAGCTTAGTGTAAGATAACAAGTTTGATGTTTGCAAGAGGGATAGAGTTTAACCTTTTTGCTTTAAGGTTGTGTTAAAGATTGATACGTTTTGAACAATGTTTGCATTTAAAAAAATTTGGGTATCAGGGTTGCTGGTTCTACTGCTATCGCCAATTGTGGCTTGTTCACCCTCATCGGAGTCAGCTTCATCCTCTGGTGATACAAAGACGATGGAACCTTTGGTTACGGGCGCGATTCCAGATCAAGATCCGGAAAAGTTGCAACGACTTTACACGAAGTTAGCGGATTATTTGGAAGCTGAGTTGGGTGTGCCTGTAGAGTATAAGCCCGTAACTGACTACACGGCAGCAGTGACGGCGTTCCGGGTGGGAGATTTGGATTTGGTGTGGTTTGGCGGTTTGACGGGGGTACAGGCGAGATTGCAGGTTGAAGGGGCAGAGGCGATCGCTCAACGGGATATTGATTCAGAGTTTACTAGTGTATTTATTGCTAATAAAAATAGTGGGATAAACTCTATAACCGATAGTGATGGTTTACAAAAATTAAAAGGACATACTTTTACTTTTGGGAGTGAATCCTCTACCTCTGGGCGCTTAATGCCTCAGTATTTTCTAGAAAAAGCGGGAGTAATGCCAGAGGATTTCAAGGGAGAAGTGGGTTTTTCTCAGTCCCATGATGCCACACTTCAATTGGTAGAAGCAGGTACTTACGAAGCGGGGGCGTTAAATTCTCAGGTTTGGAAAAGTCGAGTTGAAGAGGGGGAAGTGGATCTGGATAAGGTTCAGGTGATTTGGGAAACTCCCACCTATTACGATTATCACTGGGTTATCAATCCAGAGGTGAAAGAGCAATATGGGGAGGATTTTTCAGAAAAAGTGCAAGCCGCACTGCTTAAGCTTGACCCTAAAAATCCAGAGCATCAGGAGATTTTAGAATTATTTGGGGCTGATAAGTTTATTCCAACTAAAAATGAAAATTACACTCAAATTGAGGAAGTGGGTCGGAAAATTGGTAAAATAAAATGAGTTTTTTCGTTTGTCCTTTGCAAAAAGCTAATGTGGCAACGGATTTGATAACGGATATAACGGATGTTTTACTAATGACTAATGAGCAATGACCCAATTTTTGAGCTAAAAGGGGTTAATCAGCAGTTTAGTTCTTTTCCGGCGCTGGTTGATATTAACTTGCAAATTTATCCGGGTGAACGAGTGGCGTTAGTGGGGTCAAGTGGTGCGGGAAAAAGTACTTTGCTGCGTTTGTTAAATGGAACATTGCAACCGACTCACGGGGAAGTTTGGGCGTTGGGACGGAATTTATCGCGTTTGCCATCTCGCAAGTTGCGCCAAATCCAAGGGCAAATGGGTACGGTGTATCAACAATTGCATTTAGTTGATAATTTGCGGGTGATTCATAATGTTAATGCCGGACATTTGGGGCGTTGGTCATTTTTTAAAGCGGCGGTATCACTGGTTTATCCATTGGAGGTAGAAACGGCGCGTCAAGCATTAACTCAGGTGGGTATTCCGGAGAAGCTTTACACTCGCACAGATTGGCTTTCGGGGGGACAGCAGCAGCGGGTTGCTTTAGCGCGGGTGCTGGTACAAAATCCTTTGGTAATTCTGGCGGATGAACCGATTTCAAGTTTAGATCCTCAGTTGAGTCGGGAGGTGATGGATTTGCTGGAAAGCATGAGTGAAAAAGGGGGGAAAACGTTGGTGACAAGCCTTCATTCAATTGAGTTTGCTTGCAGTCACTGTCAGCGAATTGTTGGGTTGCGTGAGGGGAAGATTTTGTTTGATCTGCCAGCCGTGGAGGTGTCTGAGGAGCGGATTGAGGAGTTGTATAGATTGGGATATTGAAATTGCAGGCAGGGTTAGATTCCAAGCCATGATGCTAAACTGCAAATACACGAGCATTTTGGAGATGCAACCATGCCCTCTCCATTTCCAGGAATAGACCCTTATTTAGAGCATCCTAGCTCATGGTCGAACGTACATTATCGATTGATTAGTGCGATTCCCTTCGGGATAGCTTCGCTTCACGCTATTTCCTTAAATCCCCACTTGCGTCCGAAGTATCGAGTGGTTGTGGAGGAAGCGATTTATCAAACCCTTGGACAAGATTCACTTTTAGATCGCGTAATGGGTTGATTAGTTAAACTGTTGCATGATCAGCGCGTCATACTTTCACAACTTCACTACTAATTTGTTGATCTAGTGTTGAACCTATCACGGATGAAGTTTCAGGTGATGAGTTTAAAGAATCACTACTCATCAGGGTTGGGGATGCAGCTTCCCATTTTTCAACTGTTGGTCTATACCACCAAGATTCAAGTAATCTTACATCCTCAACATATTCCTTAAGTCCTCGATCTGGCCAAATATGAAGACGCTCCTTACAATCGATGTGTTCGGCTGCTTTTTCAATGGCTTCCCACTGCCTGAGAAAATATTCTGCCCAGGTTTTTTTATTCATAACCGAACCAATGAATTCCACTCCTGCCGCCAGCATTCGCTTTCCATTAGTTCCACGAGCATTGATGGGTTCCCAAAAAATAACCTCTGGCTCAAGCTCCATTAACTTTCCTAAATGTATTTTGAAATCTTCAAATTCCATATTGGGAGGAGTAGGAGCTGCTGCTATGTACAATCGGCATCCTGCTTTGTATCCCTTTACAAGAGCTTTATAGCGTTCAGAAGGAGGAGGAGCTTGTGGTTCTATCTTGTGGCTTTGCTCATCACTTAAATTTGGCAGGCTCATTCCTACAGTGACATTTGGATTTTGCAGAATGTCAATATCTTTCACCCATAACAAGCCACGAGTGAGGATTCTAACTCGTTTGTTATGATTTAATAAGACTTCAACGGTTTTGCGAGTTACTTTTGCTGTCTTATGATTCTGGTAAGGGTCGGTTCCAGAGCAGAGTAGAGTAACACCCTTTCCTGCTCGTGTATTACGCCAACTTTTTTTTCGACTGAGGATTTGTTCTAGTTTTTCAGGTATCTCCTCTCGGACAAACAGATATTCACCCCAATCCATTTGAGGATCGCGCACTCCTTGATTGCGTAGGCTGATTTGCCTAGTCCTAATTGCTGGAGTTGATGGCACATAGCAGAAAGTACATCCATGTAAACAACCAGATGCTACATTAATTACATAGTCACATAAACCTTTTTTATTGAGCGCACTCTCTTGCAGGGGATTAACAATTTTTTCTGTTCCTTGAGTTTTAGACATAAGGTGGAATCCTCCGATTATGAGCGAAAGGGTTAAGGCAGTAACTATTTCAAAAATATAAGGCTATTATATAAATGAAAATGGCAGAGCTATACTAACATAATACATCAATAATTTAATTAAATTGAGAAGAAGGTTAAAATGAATAAAAACGAAACATTCTGGAGTGGTGACGGAAGTTATTTACCTAAAATTAAGCCGCATACAAAAGCTAAACATCGAATCTTGGCTGATTATCTAGAGAGATATTTAGTTACTCTTTGCGGAAACAATAGAGGCAAAAGAAAAACTTTAACTTTTGTTGATGGTTTTTGTGGTGGGGGTATGTATCGCGATCCAGATAATAATGATCAATTATGCGAAGGCTCTCCTTTAATCATGATCAAAACTCTTCAAAAAGCTTTAAACATAATCAGGACTGAAAAGTCAAAACCAAATTATGAAATTAATGAAAAATTTATATTTATTGATAGCAACGAAGAACATATTGCCTGTCTGAAAAACCAGATAGCCAAAGTGGGATTAGAAGATTATTTGCATAACTTAGATATTTGTGAATTTATTGTCGGTGAATTTGAGAATTGTATTAATCGGTATATTGATGAAACTAGAAAGCGGAAGGGTTCATCATTTTTCTTCTTAGATCCTTTTGGCTATTCTGATGTATCGATGCAAAGTATTCGTTCTATTATTAGTCTGGGTAAATCTGAAATTATTTATACCTATATGATTGAGGATATTATACGACATTTATACGAAAGAAATAATCTATATGGTAATATTTATAACAACATTTTAGAAACTGAAGGTTACTATAATTTTTCTAGCTGTTTGGATGGATTTGCAAAACAAAAATATATAAGAGACGAGACCTATAGATTGTTCAGAGAAAGAGGTCAAGTTCCATATATATATGCATTTGCATTAATGCCTAATAGAACTCAACCCAAATATTACTTGATGCATTTAGCTAGTAATCCACCAGCTCAAAGAGAAATCAAATATACTTTATGGAACAATAATACCTTAGACTTAGTTTACCAGTTTGAATATGATATTTATGGTCTTGGATTTAGAACACCCGATTATTATGAAAATAATTTAAGTGTTATTGACATAGTTCAAGAAAATAAAATTAAATGCAGGGATAATTTACGCAAATCTTTAATGCCAATAATTTATGAAATGCCTGATGGTATTCCTTTGATTGAACTTCATAATTCAACCATGCAAATGAATCCTGCTACCCTGGATGATTATATTAAAATGATAAATGAAGAAGTCAGTGAAGGAGAAATAAATATTTTGAGAAATGGCAAAATAACCCCTGCCAAAAACCTAAAAGCAGATGATTTAATTGTTAAAGCAAAATTCAAACAGTTGCATTTGTTCTCTTGAAAATAGAACCTTATTAGATATGAATTTTAGGTAGTGTGAAGCATCACCGCTTATCTCGTCCCCCCCTACTGAATCAGCAAACAGGATGGGGACTAATATTTTTAGCAGCAATAAGCCTCTCCCTCTACCAAGCCGGAATCTTTCAGCAAGATATAGTTAATCCTGGCGGATTTCCCCTACTTTGGCGTTTTCTCAAAGCCAGTATACAGCCAGATTTAAGTCCTGAATTTCTGCGCCTGACGCTGGATGCTACCCTCACAACCCTAGCCTATGCGGTTTGTGGTACGTTTCTCAGCGTCTTACTCGGTATTGTGGGAGGAGTATTAACCTCTGAGGTGTGGTGGTTAGCCGTATTTCCCCGTCACTTCCGTTATCAACCCTCTGGAATTCAGTTAGGATTACGAACAGCGCTGGCAGTTCCTAGGGCAATTCACGAACTGCTTTGGGGATTGTTTTTTGTCAATATTTGGGGACTTGATCCGTTAGTGGCAATTTTAGCGATCGCTATTCCCTTCGGTGCAGTGGTTGCTAAAGTATTTTCAGAGATTCTCGACGAAACACCTCGCCAACCCCTAATCGCGTTGCTCAATAGTGGCGTTGCACCACTAACTGCATTTCTCTACACCCTAATTCCCCAAGCGTTTTTAAATCTACTTTCCTATACGTTCTACCGCTTTGAATGTTCAATTCGTTCAGCAGCAGTACTGGGAATTATCGGTGCAGGAGGTTTGGGCTATGAAATTCTGCTCAGTCTGCAATCCCTGCGCTATCAGCAACTCTGGACATTTTTCTACGCCCTAATCATCTTAAACGGTATTGTAGATTTTGGGAGTGCTGGGTTGCGCGATCGCTTGGGGTGCACCAGTCGGTTAGACTTAAATGCGCGGAAATCATCCAATACAGTTCGATTAAACTCTCCTAGCGGGGAAGATGGGTTAGGTTTGCCTTCTCGTCCTACATCCCCACTTAAATCACAAGTCTATAAAAGAGATACTCTAGTCAGTTTCGTGAGTGTAGCAGTTTTGCTGCTGATTCCTTTTTGCTTCTGGTACGTTCACCCAGACGTTTCTAAACTTTGGTCGCCTCGCACCTGGACATTACTCGTTGATGCCGTTCAGGTATCCATTCCACCGGATATTAGCGGGGAACAATTCCCGAAATTACTGATATTGTCGATGCAAACTCTATCGATGTCCGTTTTAGCGATCGCTTTAGCGGGTATCGGTGGTATCTTATTATCATTTCCGGCGGCTTATAACTTTTTTCTGCCGGGTGGGTTGCTCAATCCCAGTTTTCAGGATAAAAGCAACTCGATGGGGGCGTGGCTAAGTTTTCTCGCGACACGAATTGTTTTACTGTTCTGTCGTGCTATTCCCGCACCCATTTGGGCATTAGTGGTTCTGTTTATTTTATTTCCCGGTATCTTACCGGGAGCGATCGCTCTCGGTTTACACAATCTCGGCATTTTAGGGCGACTGATGGCAGAAGTCACCGAAAACCTCCCCCAGCCGCCTTTGCAAGCCCTCAAAGCCCAAGGAGCCCCGGCTGCCTTAGTGTTTCTCTATGGGGTGCTACCCATGACTCTGCCCCGCTTCCTGGCGTATATCCTCTACCGTTGGGAAGTCTGTATGCGAGAAACGGTGATTGTGGGTTTGGTGGGGGCTGGGGGTTTAGGGCGTTTGCTCAACGAACAACTCAGTAGTTTTGATTCTCAAGGGGTACTAACCAGCCTCGGATGCTTAGTGATCCTCACCTTCTTAGTTGATTGGGTGAGTAGTGTCATGCGGCAAGCTCTCCGGTAAAGGAGCGATCGAAATCTAACTCACTGTTGCCACTGCTGGTTCCAACTTTGCCACTAATTTGACATCATATTCTTCTTCAAATACGCCTTTTTTGTAATCCAAACTCCAGAGTTCCAAGGCGCAGTCATCATTAGGATGGGTGGGAATTAAATGCAAGTAGAGTTCTTTTACCTCTGGATAATAGTGGCAGCGTACCTGAGAAATAGCACCAATTTGTCGTCGGTCTAGAGCAACTGCCAATCGCAAGATAGCACTAAGCTGATTCACGATTTGCCGATGTTTTTTACTGGGTAAATTTTTGTAGTTCTCGTGTTTTTTCTTCGGAGTACTCTTACGGTGGTAGCGGGCTAAGTTAGCGATGGTTTCAATTTCCGCTTCCGTAAATCCCAACAGTTCACCATTGCAAATTAGGTAATAGGAATGCTTGTGGTGAGCCGAATGATTCACATAAATGCCGCAGTTGTGCAAAATCGCTGCTGCCCAAAGCAGTTCTCGTTCTTCTGCGCCCCAGTTGTGAAGATATCCTTTGGTTTGGTTAAATAGTGACAGAGCAAAGTTCGCGATGCGATCGCTAGAGTCCACATCGACCTGATACTTCTGAGCAACCTTCAAAACGCTGCGCTTGCGAACTTCCCCTTGGAAGCGCAGGCGGTCTTCAATCAAGCCTTGGGCAAGCATCCAGTCAACGATAACACCCTCTCGCAATGCCCGTTCGCTTACCGTGAGAGACTCCATCCCCAGCAGTGTCATTGCCTCCAGTAAAATAACGGCACCCGCGACAATAATTTCGGCTCGCCTCTCTGAGAGTCCCGGAATTGTCGCCCGTTCCGCGCAACTAATGGATGCTAGGCGCTTGACCATCGCTTTAAGATCTTTGCGACTCAGTTGATAGCCATTCAGGAGATTTGGTGCAACACCCAGCTTTTCTCTGGCATAAACGCTGATCAGGGTTTCAATGGTGCCAGAGGAGCCAACTAAACAAGGCTCTTCCTTCGGTTCCAAGTGAGCTAAAATATTCTCAACCGGTCGCTCTAACATCCCCCGGATGTAGGCTTGCAGGTATTGAAACTCGTTCTCGTCAATGGGGTCAGTAGTAATGAACTCATTGGTAAGGCGAACGGCTCCTATCTTAGTGCTGTTGAGAGAACGGGCAGCGTGACTATCTCCCAAGATTAATTCGGTTGACCCCCCGCCGATATCGATAATGATATGAGGCTGGTTGTTAAATTCCATTCCCGACAAAACGCCCAAGTAGATTCGCCGCGCTTCTTCTTGACCGGAAATGAGGTTGACAAATAAGCCTAATTCTGAATCAACCCGCTGCAAAAATGCTCGTCCATTCGGGGCTTCCCGCACGGCGCTGGTTGCTACGGCAACAATTTGTTCGGCATTGAGGCTTTTTGCCAGTTCCTGGCAGCGTTGTAGGGCTGCGATCGCTCGATCCATGGCTTCGGGGGTCAAACTGCCAGTTTTCGGATCGCGTTCGCCCAAGCGTACTGTATCTTTCTCTCTGGCAATAATAGTATAGGCAGGTAGCACTGGGTCAATCTGCACTACCACCATATGAATGGAGTTCGTACCAATATCAATCGCAGCAAGAATACGGTCTTGCTCTACAGCAACACTAGACATATTCGCAAAACTCTTTTTGGCAGTGAAATTACTCATCACGTTGTATCCAGGATTACAACCCTAGCCCGCACCCTATCGACAACGATATCGTAAATAGGCAGCATCTCCTATGGGGATTTCCTGGCTCACGTGAATATTGCTCCGGAAACTCAGCAGGAGCTGCTATTACTCGATTGAATAAGAGGCTTGCACTATGTTAATCCAGCAACAACCCAATTCTGTACCCACTTGGCTTGCTATCCTGCATCTTTTGCGATGGGATAAGCCAGCCGGACGCCTGATTTTGATGGTTCCGGCTTTATGGGCAGTCTTTTTAGCTGCTCGCGGCACCCCTCCTATTCCCCTCATTGGTGCGATCGTTTTAGGAACCCTAGCAACGAGTGCTGCCGGTTGCGCGATCAACGATTTATGGGATCGGGATATTGATCCGCAAGTTGAACGAACTCGCACTCGTCCCCTCGCATCTCGCGCCCTCTCAATCCGAGTCGGTATCGTTGTTGCCGCGATCGCTATGGGTTGCGCTGGGATATTAGCTCTCTATCTTAATGCTTTCACTTTCTGGCTTTGTGTGGCGGCAGTACCGGTGATTATTTTATACCCCTCAGCCAAACGGGTGTTTCCTATACCGCAATTGGTACTGGCGATCGCGTGGGGGTTTGCTGTTCTCATCAGTTGGAGTGCTGTAACGGCTAACCTGGAACCAGCTACTTGGCTGCTGTGGGGCGCAACAGTCCTTTGGACGTTGGGTTTTGACACGGTTTATGCCATGTCAGACCGCGAAGATGATATCAAGATTGGGGTGCGTTCTAGCGCTTTGTTTTTTGGCGATCGGGCTCCGGAAGCCGTTGGTATCTTCTTTGCCGCTACTGCTGGTCTTTTAGTACGGTTGGGGCTAGTGATGGAGTTACACTTCAGCTTTTGGATTACGTTGAGCATTGCGACTCTCGGCTGGATTTGGCACTATACCCGACTGCGCCAACCTGATATCCCCAAACCCGTTTATGGTGAAGTTTTCCGCCAAAATGTCTGGATTGGCTTTGTTTTACTCTTTGGCATGATTGCGGGTTCTATTTTTTAGACAGCAATGCCAGATGCACGGTAGCTCAAACGACTGTTAAACTAACTCAAAAGCGCTCATCTGTGACTAGAAGAAAAATGAAAATACATTCGTACCCCCTCTCAATTATCGGTGCCTGCTTACTAGCACTTGTGAGCGCCCCCAAAGTAAGTTCCCAAGACGTTGATATCATCTCCCAAGAACCAACCACTGGTTATCCCCCGGAGGTGGTAGAGATTTACATGGAAAACTGCGTCAGCGATGCAGGTCAAGAACTAGAATCGTTCTGTGCCTGCACCATTGAGACAATGCAACAGATTTACACCCTTGGTGAGTTCATCCAACTCGGTCAAACAATGCAGGCAGGCGAGGAAGTTCCTGAGGAATTCAATCAAATTATTGTGTCGTGTTTGACAGCCAGTGAGGAGCTTGAATCGACTTTACCGGACTAATGAGGAAAATTGTTGTGGGCGTGATGGGACCGGGTGAAGGTGCCACTGCCACGGATAGAAAACGCGCTTACCAACTGGGACAGCATATTGCTCGGCAGGGGTGGGTGCTACTGACTGGTGGCAGAAATGCTGGAGTGATGGATGCCGCTAACCAAGGAGCAAAAGCGGCGGGGGGATTAACGTTGGGTATTTTGCCGAGTAGTAATACCAGCAATCTCTCTGATGCAGTGGATATTGCGATCATTACGGGGATGGGGAGTGGGCGAAATACGATCAATGTTCTTTCGAGTGATGTGGTGATTGCCTGTGGGATGGGCATGGGAACTGCTTCAGAAGTAGCTCTCGCTTTGAAAAATGGCAAGAGGGTGGTTTTATTGACTGACCATCAAGAGAGTCAGCCGTTTTTCGGGAGTCTGTCACAAGACAGTATTTTTTGGGCAAGTAGTCCAGATGAAGCGATCGCATTTGTCAAGGACGCTCTCCAGATTTAGCCGTAGTCATATAGGCTCAATTGATAACCTCTCTTGAATCCCAGCCCTACTTAATTTTTGTAGCACCAATTTAACAAATCTTGATATTATGATACCTAACCACAGGCGTACGTTTAAAGTCTAAGTTCGTTTTAAGCTAGAAAACAGTATTTTGAGAGGATAGAACAGAATGAGCTACGAACTTCCCAATTTACCTTATGCCTACGATGCACTAGATCCTTATATCTCGGCTAAGACTCTAGAGTTCCATCACGACAAGCATCATGCTAAGTACGTGGGTAACTTCAACGAGATGGCACCCAAAGCCGGAATGGGAGACAAGTCTATTGAGGAAGTTATCAAGGCTACCTACAATGACTCCTCCAAGAGCGGTTTGTTCAATAATGCAGCACAGGCATGGAACCACACATTTTTCTGGAATTCTATGAAATCCAGCGGTGGTGGTACTCCCACAGGTGCCGTAGCTGACAAGATCAAGTCGGACTTGGGCGGATACGAGAAATTCAAAGAAGAGTTCAAAAAAGCGGCTACCTCGCAGTTTGGTAGTGGTTGGGCTTGGCTTGCCCTCGATAAGGGTACGCTCAAAGTGGTTAATAGCCCCAATGCCGTCAACCCCATTGCCCTAGGTATGACTCCTTTACTAACCTGCGATGTTTGGGAGCACGCCTACTACCTCGATTATCAGAACAGACGCCCCGACTTCGTTGATGCCTTTATCAACAACCTGATCAACTGGGACTTTGTTAATCAGCAAATGGCTGCTGCTTGAGAAAGCCCAAGTGAAAAACGGCACTAAACTCCCCCTACGTTCTGCCTAAGGACTGACCCCGTCTGATTCCAAGAATCAGATGGGGTTCTATTTTTTGCACCGAAGCAATGAGGATTCATGGATAGTCAAGATTTAGCTAAGTACATTGAAGCGAAAAACGGAATTTCTAAGCCTTGGTTGTTAGTACAACTGCGTTTACAGAAACTGCAAGAGCGTAGAACCACCCTATCTCCAGATGCCTACGAGCAGGAACTAGCTGGGATTCACCAAGATTTAATGAATTTGGGTGAGTGGTGGCACGGCATTGAAGATGAAGTTTTTGGGAGTCGGTAAGGGCAGTTGCTCGTCCCGGTTTTTTCCTAACCACAACTCCTCCTGCCTGTCACCAGGCTAGGCATAGGTTTACCAATCCGCGCCCTAGTCGGATTTGAGGCTGGTTTAAAAGGAGTGATCTCACTCACAGGGCTGACCTTTAACTGTCACGGTTCTCAAAAAAGTTTCATCACACCTTATTCCTGTATTTTTATTACATTAGAAATATTGAGTCCAGTTTTCAAGGCTATAGTCATTGTCAGATTAAGCTTAATACTCCTAAGGATTGATAAATGAGGAATTTTTGACACCGATTTCACTTATTTTTATCTCGAGAATAGAGCCGATGACTGCTCTATAAATTTCCATTCCCTGATGACTTCTATTGAGAGAACGTTCTATGTTTGACGCAACCCAAATCCTAATCGACCACTTTGTTCAAAAGATTCAGGAAGGCTACCGCCGCACCTATGGTGGTTGGAAGTCTGAGTACTCCGAAATTCTTGGTTGGGCGGGTGGTATGGCTTTAGAAAACATTGCCAACAGTGATGCCCTCTACCATAATGTCGAGCATACGATTTTAGTCACCCTAGTGGGACAGGAAATTTTGCGAGGCAAGCACATTCGTGAAGGCGGTATTTCTTGTGAAGACTGGATGCATACCATCATTTCCCTACTGTGCCATGACATTGGTTATATCAAAGGAGTCTGCCGAGAAGACCGCCTGTTTGAAGGATTGTACGCTACGGGTGTAGACGGTGCGAGGGTAAGTTTGCCACCGGGGGCGACGGATGCATCCTTAACTCCTCACCATGTAGACCGAGGAAAACTGTTCGTCGAGGAACGCTTTGGCGGTAACTTGCTGATTGATGCCGAAGAAATTAAGCGTAATATCGAACTGACTCGCTTCCCTGTGCCAAGCGATCAAGACCATCTAGACACAAAGCACTGTCCGGGTTTGGTGAGAGCTGCCGATCTAATCGGTCAGCTTAGTGACCCAAGATACTTAAAGAAGATTAGTGCCTTGTACTATGAGTTTGAAGAAACTGGTGTGAACAAAGCCTTGGGCTATACCCATCCCGGAGATTTGCGCCAAAACTATTCCAAGTTTTACTGGAATGGGGTGTACCCTTACATTAAAGACTCCTTGCGTTATTTGCAGTTGACCCTAGAGGGAAAACAAATCGTTGCAAATCTTTACGCGAACGTGTTTGTGGTGGAACACGAAGAGTCTGTACTCAGAGCAACAGCAAGTGCGGCTTGAGTTGTAAGCTGCTGCACATTTAGTTGACATGACTGAGCGACGGAACAGAAGCAATGGCTTCCCCGTCGCTCTTTCTGTAGCTAAAAATTGTGAACTCCCCCCTAAAGTTTAACAATTTTTTTAGCTTTTTGTGAAGCGATGGGATCACGAGGAATAATTCGGCTTATACTCAACCTAGACAATCTAAAAAGATTGTTAAAATTAGCGAGCGGGAAATAAACTTATGCTGATAGCTATGAATCCCTCAACCTTACATCAACTTTGGTCTTTGATAGGAGCCACTCACACCACGACCTTAATGACACTTGATGACTCTCAATTAGTTGACTGCTTGACGCAGCAACTGGGCAATCGTTGTTTGCTCAATGGCGAAGAAGCCGAAAGAGTGAGCTGTTACCTTCGTTCCAAACTCTCCCTAATGCGTGATTTGGCTCAGACTGGACAGCTTGGATATGCCTAAACTACAGCGTTTTTCATTGGGGTAATGGGTTTGCTTCAGGTAAGAGAAAACGAACTACCCATTACCAAGGTTACAGCAACTCACCCGTTTCTTGAAGCGAGTGCAGACGCCAGTAAATCCCTTCGTGGTGGAGCAATTCTTGGTGGCTACCCACTTCTACAATCCGACCTTGGTCGAGAACCACAATTTTATCCGCGTCGCGTACCGTACTCAGTCGGTGAGCAATGATAATTGTCGTACAGGTGCCTTGGATACTCCGCATTGCTAACTGAATCGAGCGCTCAGATTCATAATCCAGGCTAGATGTTGCCTCATCAAAAACCAGAACATCGGGTTCTACCAATAGTGCTCTGGCAATTCCCAAGCGCTGTCGCTGTCCACCCGATAGTCGCACCCCTCGTTCGCCAACAATAGTAGAGTAGCCCTGAGGTAGTTGCTCAATCACCTCATCTACTCTGGCAATACGACAGGCTTCTTGCACTTTCTCAAAGCTAATTTGGGGATTGCCATAGGTGAGGTTATCCAGTAGTGTACCGTTAAAGACATCAACTTCTTGGTGAACGATCGCTAAACGCTGACGATACCCAGTAATATCGAGACGGCGAATATCAGTCCCATCCATGAGGATACAACCCCGCTCTGGTTCAAAGTACCGGAACAAAAGCTTGACTAAAGTAGAATGGCACTGAAATAAGCCCAAGTCAGAGCGTGGAACCCTTGTAAATTGGTAGTCCAGCCCACCAATTTTCCCCTTAAGTCAGTGCCATTCATCTATAGGTTATTTCTGCCACGCTAGTCTAGTCGTCTTGCGGAAATCCTTGATGATGGATTTGTAGAGTCAAGACGTAGTGACCCAAATGAAGCTTTTCTGACCAGAGTTCATACTCCAGTTCTAAGCGTTCGGGAAAGGGGCGACCTTCTAGCTTGAGCATCCGGGTGTAATTCCGCAACTGTATAGACTTATGCCCATTAAACGGCTCGGATTGTATCCAGTAGCGACTGATGCCGTAAACTCCTTTCTCCCAAAGGTGGCGATATCCTACATTACCCTTGCCCTGCATTGTCATGTTGACTCGGTAGGGTGAGATTTCCAGCCACAGAAGGCGGTGATTGTCGCGCTTGAGGGGATTGGTATCACCAGCAATGGATGGTTCTGGTTCTAACCCTTGAATGGCAGGTTCCTTTAAGAGCAGGTGAAACCGCTCTTGGTCTTTCTGATAGATTGTAGCGGCAGTCTCAAGGGTGAACCAAAGCGGTAGGTCGGTAGACACCAGAGAAAGGCAAACAGGCAAACGGTGATGTGTCAGCATGGAATTCGAGAAGACAAAAGGGGACAACTAGCAAAGCTTTCCCCTTCATACTAAGATTGGCAATGGCTTGCCTACCGTATTTTTACTAAATTTTTTCAAAGTGGTTGTCAAAAAGTGTCTCTTGTCGGTATGATAAGTAATCGTGACGAAGGTTGATTTCACAATCCTCAGTAGCTCAGTGGTAGAGCGGTCGGCTGTTAACCGATTGGTCGCTGGTTCGAATCCGGCCTGGGGAGTTATTTATTTGAATCTTATCAATAACTTCTTACTAAGACTAAGATGGGTTCCTCGGTAGTGAGCGTACCGGAAGCCCTTCCTGTACAAATTCTAGGGAAAAGACAGTCCCCTTTTCCCTAAACAATCAATTGCCTCGGCTGTAAAGGATTTGAGCGAGTTCGTTGCGCAATAGGGCTTCAGTCTGGGTATCTCCCAAGGCATTCGCCAGTGCGATCGCTTTTTCATAAAAAAGCCGAGTGTTCGCTAAGTCACCTTGAGATTGATAAAACAGCGCGTACATCCGTAGTGAGAGTAATTCTTCGCGGCGGTTTTCCTGTTCCTGAGCTAAAGCTAAGTGTCGGTCGAGGTATCGTAATGCTAGTAAATCGGGTCCTACTACACTGTATGACTTTGCCAAACCCCGCAGGGCGCGGAACTGATTGGGAATATCGCGGCTATCCTCAGCCAGTTGCAGGGTGTATCGATAGGAACCGATCGCATCCTGGTACTGATTCAGTACTAAGTAGGCGTCTCCTAAGTTATTGCGTGTATTCGCTTCTCCGAGGGGATCGCCCAAGCGACGCCGCAAGGTTATAGCCGCTTCGTAGCGCTTAATTGCCTCCAGATAATCGCCCGCCTCGGCTGCGACTAAACCTAGGTTGCTTAAGGTGAGTCCTTCCCCTTGCCGATTCCCTACAGAACGGGCGATTTCTAAGGCTTCTGCAAAACTTTCCTGCCCTGCTTCTAAATTCCCGCTTTGCAGCAAGAGGGTTCCTAAGTTATTTAAGCCGTAAACCTGCCCTTGAAAATCTCTCAGGTAACGGGCAACCCCTAAACGACGACGCAGGGCTTCTTCTGCTTGTGGGTAGCGCCCTAGGTTGGCATAGGTCAGACCTAAGTAATCGTAAGTTAAACCGAGTCCCTCAAAGTCACCAATTTGGTGATAAAGGTCGCGGGCTTGCTGCCAATAAGCGATCGCTTTCTCCAAATTCCCCTTGCGCTGCGCCTGTCCGCCCAGTCGCAGCAGTAAATCTGCTTCATTTCTGGCTTCCCCTTGAAGATCGTTATTTAAGGGGACTTGTAGTTGTTCTTGTAATGCCGGCGGTTCAGTTCCGGGTAAGGCAGGTTGACTCAATGCCCTCGGACTGGGCAGTAGTACTAAAGCTGGAAGCAAGGCGATTACACTCAGGGGCATCACCCCTACCGATAGATACCCTTTTTTCATCAATGGTTCAATCCATCTAAATGGGTACAGCGTCTGGCTGCGACTCTGACACTGGCGGCGTTACTTGTGCCCTCAAGTAGATAACCCGAATATCTTCGGGTAAGTCAGCTTCTAAGATTTGATATCCTTGCTGAAGCTGGGTTCTCACTTGGGCGGGTGAAATCGGTTCTCCCTCCGCTTGCAGGTAAGCTGCAATCCGGGTTTCGCTCCAGTGGAATGTCTGAGCCATAACTGTCATCAACCTCACCCCCGGTCGAAGTTTGTCTAGTGCCTGTTCTAGGTAACACCACAAGGGGGGAGGGGCTGCTTTTAGATCGTAGTGAATAGACTCGACTGACGGCAACTCTGCCTGGTTGATGCAGACAGCAGTCATATTGATCAGCCAATTTTGGAAAGAACTCGACTCAGTTGTTTGATCTTCGCGCAAATCCAGTCCCCGCAGTTCGTAGAACATATGACGCCAAGTCATGGCAAATAAGTAATCTGCTTGTACGGGCGATCGTGCCGAATGCCGAACTAAGGTATAGACAATCGGACTATAGCGGCAGAAAATTGCCGTGAAATACTTACCCTGCTCTGGATGGCGCTGAAATAAAGTGAGCAGTTCGCGATCGCTGTAATGAAACAGCGATTTGACGAAGGGATGATTGGATTCTGAAAAATGCGGAATATGCACGGGTATCTTAATAACAGCTCAAATCAGGACAATTAGAGCAGATGCCTCCCCCTATAGTTACACGGTCTTCCTCTGGTAAAGAGGCGATTTAGTGTTTTCCTGACAGCGAGGTTACAGGCAACCAACGAGTGAGTGACACATCAAGGTGATCAGATGTTCTCCAGCCAGGTGATTGTTGAACTTAGCTAGAATTAGTACCATCTATGGACAGGTCTGATGGTAATAATCTTACAGGAAAGCGATATAGAGACATTAACATAGAGACATTAACGCTGCTATCAAAATTGTCAAAGCAGCACTTCGTACCGTAGGGCATACGGGAACATTCCAGGACTACTGGATAAACGCTTCTGGACAGATGAGCCTCTTGTGTCTTGATGAAAATCAATATACTAAGCTCGCTGAGTGAAGGAAGAATCTCACGCGATTTTAGACGTGGGAGTGTCAACTGTAACTTCGACAACGAATTCATCAAGGTTAAAATCATCTCAGCACGCTTTGTTAGTTCATGATTTTATCAGTGGATACTATTTCCTTACTACTTCCGTCCATCCTGGCACCTGGCGCTTTTATACCCTCTCTGGATAGCCTGTTTTCCACGCAGGGGATCATGGTAATGCTGCTCGCTGCTTACGCCGTTGCCATGTGGATGTTTTTAACTAGCGCTCCAAAAGTCTACACCATGATGGTGTCGGATTTAGAGGTGGCGCGGCAGTTCTATGAAGGCTTGCTGGAATTATCAGCGGCAGAGGTGCCGTTACATTATTACTACAACTACGAGCAAACCTTAGGAGCCACAGGCATCGACCCCCTTTATATGTCTGCCGGCACCGGAACCGCAAGTGCTACTCAGCTACAAGGTACTGAGGGTTTGTGGTATCAGCTCAAAAAGGATACGCAGTTACACGTCATTTCCGGAGCAAGCTACGGTCAAAAAAATCGCCACCGTCATGTCTGTTTTGATCATGACTGTCTCGAACAGGTATTGATGCGAGTGCAAATGCGACGCCTTAAGTATAAAGTTCGGGAGCAAAAGCCGCTGAATTTTTTGGTGAAGGATGTGGAAGGGCGCGTAATTGAAATGGCGGAAGTGTCGAATTAGAGTTGAAAAGCATTAAGCTCATTCCCTGCATCGGCGAACCCGGCAAGAGTTAAAACTCCTTTCATAACTTGCACCATTCTCAACACGTCGAAAAACAAGAGCCTCCCAGCCCCCTTCCCACCTCTTCCTAACCCTCTCCTACTCTTGAGATTTTATTCATGGAGGGGTTGGGGGAGGGGTCAAATGGCTAATTGCAAATGGTGCAAGATCTGAGATTTAACCCAATCGGTAGGGTGGAAGAGGATGGGTACCTAAACCAAACAGGTTTCCAACTAATCCGATTTAACCCACTCGGTAGGGTATCTCGTCAATACAATACAGGTGAAGAGCTGTCTTCTACAGTTTCCAACTAATCCGATTTAACCCAATCGGTAGGGAGTTCCACTACTCCTTCTTATGGTAGTACATCCCTTCACGTTTCCAACTAATCCGATTTAACCCAATCGGTAGGGAGTTCGTCTAGCAGCCCTTGCCCAGTAAAGGTTTCAGCCGCTAAATCGATACCACTACTGAAATTATAATGCATCCTTCCAAAAATTGCTCCAAACACATACCTCAAATCCTATCCCAGTAAGGCATCGACACCACTCAAAGGAAAATATAAGGTTTCAGCGATTGGGCGAGTGGTGTCGATAAACATCTGAAAATTGCCCTCAAACCTAGATACATCAAACTATTAAGACCTTAGATAGGCATTTGAGGCAAAGCACTCTTGTTCCAGAACCAACTTGTAGTATAATAGACAACATATTGTATTATAAGGGTGCGACATCGATATGAGTTCTCAGCTCGAATATGGCACCGTCTCCAGTCCAGAAGACGCTCAACAACTTGGGAAACTGCTGTCTCAGTGCTTTGGCGATTCGCTCACCGATTGGCAACCCTACTTTGAAAGTATCGGTCAAGACAACTTCCGGTGCATCCGCCAAGCAGGACAAGTCGTTGGTGGCTTGGCGATTTACTTTATGGGGCAATGGTATGGTAGTCAACTCGTACCCATGGCAGGAATTGCGGCAGTTGGTATCGCACCAGAGTCTCGCGGTACAGGCGCGGCTTATGAACTGATGAAAGGCACTCTTCAAGAACTATATGATCGCGGAGTGCCAATTTCAACACTCTATGCAGCCACTCAAGTCCTCTATCGGAAAGTCGGGTACGAACAAGGGGGAAGCCGATGTTGTTGGGAATTATCAACACAGAGCATTCAGATTAAAGACCGCCATCTCCCCATACAAAGCATAACGCCTGTGGGTTACGAAGCCTTTCAAGACCTGTATTCCCAACAGGCTCAACTTAACAACGGTAACTTAGCTCGACATCAAGCCCTCTGGAAACGAGTGGTAGAATCATCGAATGAACAGCCCATTTATGCCTATTTGCTCGGTTCAGAAAATCAGCCAGAGGGTTATGTTATTTTTACTCAACGTCAAGAAACTGGAGGATTGCTGATAGGGATAAAGGATTGGGTAGTGCTAACTCCAGCCGCAGCACGTCGGTTTTGGACATTCTTAGCTGACCATCGCTCCCAGGTAAGTCGGGTGCGTTGGTTTAGTTCACCAATGGATTCTTTAACGCTATTGCTACCCGAACAAACCGCTAAAATCCACCAACAAGAACGCTGGATGCTGCGAATCATTGACGTGCCGAAAGCTCTCAAAAAACGAGGGTATCCTTTAAGTATTGACACCGAATTGCACTTACAAGTCCGAGACGATTTGTTTCCCCAAAATAACAGCAACTTTGTCTTTAACGTTTCTGCGGGACGCGGTGAAGTAACCAAGGGAGGAAAGGGCGAATTCTGCTTGGATGTACGCGGTTTAGCCTCTCTTTACACAGGGTTATTTACCCCTCACCAACTGCAACTCATCGGTCATTTAGACGCTACAACAGAGGCACTTTCAAGAGCAACACAGCTATTTTCCGGTTCCTCACCGTGGATGCCAGATTTCTTTTAATCACTTTTTGAAATTTTAATTTTAATTCATGCCACTCCATCAAACCTCTGGTCGTTGGCACTTGGGGCTAGGGCTATCTCTAGTGACAGTTTTCATGTGGGGAATTCTGCCCTTGGGTTTAACTGTAACCCTCCAAGTACTCGATATCTACACACTTACTTGGTGTCGCTTTCTGATAGCGTTTGGGTTGCTGGTTCTGTACTTAACGGCACGGCAGCAACTTCCCTCACTGCAACAACTGCGTTCGGCTTCCCCAAAACTGTTAGCGATCGCTACAGTATTTTTGGGGCTAAATTATCTACTTTACCTGCAAGGACTCGATCAGACCTCCCCTACCAATGCCCAAGTACTGATTCAATTGGCTCCAGTTCTGCTGGGTTTAGGAGCTTTAGCCGTGTTCAAAGAACGTTATACTCTGCGTCAATGGTCAGGTTTGGGTATTCTGACGGTGGGGTTAGCTCTCTTCTTTCACGAGCAACTCAAGATAGTACTCACTACACCATCGACTTATCTGCTAGGTAATTGCATCATTGTTTTAGCAGCAGCAACTTGGGCAGTTTATGCCCTTGCTCAGAAACAGCTTTTGCAAAAATTACCGTCCACAACCATAATGCTGGTAATTTATGGGGGCTGTGCTATCTCCTTCACTCCTATTGCGGCACCGCAACCTATTCTCACCTTGAGTCCTTTACACCTGAGTTTATTGCTATTTTGCGGTTTGAATACCCTAATTGCCTACGGAGCTTTTGCAGAAGCTTTGGAACATTGGGAAGCATCCCAAGTCAGCGCCGTCCTAGCGCTAACACCTTTAGTGACATTAAGTTCAGTTTGGATTGCTTCCCGCTTTGTTCCTACTCTGATTGCACCCGAACACTGGACAGTCTTGGGACTGTTGGGTGCTGTTTTAGTGGTTTGCGGTTCGATGGCTATTGCTGTGGGACGGAAGCGATAACGTCTCGATTGGGTAAAATGCAGCCTAGTAGGGGTAGGGTGTGGGGTGTAGACAAGGAGACTTTTGAGGTTTTACTCATCCCCCCATCTCCCCCACTTCTACCTAAAAGCGATTTTCATACTCAATCAGCAATCTACTCTCCCCAGAAAAATCTGTACTACCCCGTAGCAAAACATTATCGTTGAGCCGATAGCGCAGACCCAATTGGGGAGAATCGTCTACAGTTATATCTTTCAACACTGAAACTGAGATATTGTCGGTAATATCGACCCCAGCTTCCGCAGCCACCCCTAGGGTGGAAGTGCGCCGTTCGTCATCGGTCGTGAGGGTAGGGAACAAGCGAAACTCCGCCAATCCCAAAGCGTCACCGATGATATTGCTGACATTACCCAGTAGCGCTGACCCGGCAAGGTTCGCTAAACCCAGGGTCGTATCTCCCCGACCCAAGGTATCCACAAAACTGCCGCCCAAAAGTGCCACAATTTCCGCTTCGCTACGGGCGGGAGTGCTGGTTAGTTCCAACTGATCTGTTAGTTCGCTAGCCGGTCCTTCAACATTTGCCACAATGCGAACCGTTTGCACCCGACCGACACCGAAGTCTGGGGCATCGATAATCTCAGCAGACTCAGGACCTTTTGCCAGTCGCCGTTGGGAGGCTTCAGCAACCGATGCAACCAAACGTACATCTAAATAAGGGTCTAGTCCTTGACTGGGAGTAAATACGGCAGTATTTTCATAACCCCGTGCCAACCGGAATTGGGTAGTAAAGAGATTCACCTGACCGCGCCGTAATTCAATCTCACCTTGAGGTTGCAAGTTATCCAGAGAACCGTTCAGAGTTAGCGCCCCTTGTGCGAGAAAATTCAAAATCGGAGCCTTCCTAATTTCAACGTTTCTAACCAGTTCGATTTCTAAGTCATTAAACTCAATGGGGATGCCAGACTCACCACCACCCCCTCCTGCAACCCCTGCACCTGTTGCTGCACCACTGCCTTGATCCGGTAGCGGCACAACTCCATTCACTAAGTTAATTTCACCGCCAATGACCGGATTCAGAACTGTACCCGTCAGCACTACTTGACTTTCTTGAAGCTGACCTTTGTAAAGCCCTTTTAAATTGAGTGCCAGTTCGCCAATATTCACCGTCAGAGGATTTTCCTGAGGGGCACGTTGGTAAATAGGAATCGTTCCCGACGCCACAATTTGACCGCCACCGAAATTACCGATCAAGTTTTTCACATCAACTTGGTTAAAATTAAACTCGATTTCGCCAGTAACATCCGTAAGCGGTTCGGGTAGAACTTGAGACGCAATGGTAGCATTCTGAACCGTGGCAAATCCCTGAGCTATTAGGTCTGTGGGGCGACCTTGTTCTTGGTCAAAAGTGCCTTCAATCACCAAGTTCACATTCCCCATACCACCTTCCCAGGCAACTTGCTGACGGGTGAGTATGTTGAGTAGTGCCAGTCCCTCATCTTCAACATTGATATCGAGGGTGAGTTGGTCACTTTCTGGTGCAACGGCTTCAGGATAAGGTAGCTGGTAGGGGATGCTACCCGCCGCCGTTAGTAAGGGTTTGGCACCGGGGGCGGGAAGACTTTCGGCTGAAAAGTTGAGGCGGGCGTTGTTGTAACTGAAACTGCTCTCAATGGATTCAATTTGCTCTTGGTTGAGGGTGGCGTCTGTCACAGTGACTGCCCCTCTCACTTGCGGATTGGCAATACTACCAGAAAGAAGGGCAGTAGCATCAAGGCTGCCGGTAAAGCCAATTGCAGGTGGCAAATTCACCACATCTCGAATTGAAGCAATGGGGATGTTCTCCAACCGTAACTGACCCGATGGGGTTTCGCCACCAAGGGTGCCAGAGAAGATGGCAAAGCTCTCTCCTGATTGCAGGCGCACCGGCAGGAGAGTCAGCACACCATTTTGATAGGTGCCTTGGATCAGCGCCTGGTTCACCTCAAAGGTATCCCATTCCCAGTCTTCTCCCCGGATGTCAAATGCAGCATTAATGCCAGATGCCAAGGAGCCGCTCAATTCAACCGTGCCACTAAAGGTGCCGTCGAGTTCCTCTAAGTCCGGTAAGCCAGAGGCTTGTTCCTCCTGTTGCTGCTGTCGTTCTAAGAGGGCTTCAATTTCCGAGAAGCGGCGCAGTTGGCTTTGCAGTTTACCCTCTGGCATTCCTACCGCAGCGATGTCTAAAGGAGCATTGAAGGTTGGACTTACGTCAGTTAGGTTGACTATTTGCAAGGCAGCAACTAAGGTTTCAAGTTGCCCTTCCTCAATGTTCAGCTCTCCCTGGAATTGAGGACCACTGGGAGTTTGGACGATATTACCCGATAACACATACCGATTTTCAGCCAGTTCGACTTCATTCCCCAACCGATCGCCAAAAATAGGACCTGCAAGCTCTACCCGGTTCAAGGCAACATCGAAGGTATTCAGATTGATGGCTAAATCTCCAGAGATATTTCCAACCAGGGGTTGATTCGCAAATGCTACGGGGACAGGCGCTATATCTCTAATTAAAGAAATTGGAATATTCTGCGCGTTCACTTGCAGTATATCCCCCTCACGGGTGCCTGTAGCGATCGCTTCGCCCCGTTGAATATCAAAGGAAACGGGTTGGTAGTCTGCTCCGAGTGCTACTTCAATGCGATCATTATTCCCTTGCAGATTAAGTTCCACCCCTTGCCCTGGCACCGTACTCACAAAACCGATGAGTAACGGTTCAAACGCCAAACCACTAACGATAAAATCTGCGAGTGCTAAGTCGCCCTGAACTCTAGGGTTAGTAACTGTACCCGCAATCGTCCCCTCAAAATCAGCTAAACCCACGACATCCACATCAGCCGCCGCCGCTGGCAGAAACGCCGAGAGTTGCTCTAAATTTAGGTCAGTTGCTGCCACATCCAAATTCAAATTATCAACGGCAGCTAAAAGTCCCTGATCAAACTGTGCTGGGTTGACTTCAACAAAGCCACTGGCGGAAAGTCCCTCAGCGGTAGCGTTTTGAATTTGTATCCCTTGCCCTGTCCACTGAAACGCAGTTTTTAGGGGACGGTCAATGATGGAAAGTCCTTCACTAAAGGTTAGCTGACCGTCGGCTCGCAGCGATCGCGCGATCGCTTCAGGTGTAAGGGTGTCCAAGTTGACAGCCAAATCTACCTTACCCCTTAGGGTTCCCTGCAACTGCTCCCCAAAACGCCCCAATTCAATGCCTTGGGGTAGCAGCATTGCCTGTAAATTACCGTTACTTAACTGTAGATTTGTAGCAGTAACGGTTCCCCCCGCTACAGCTAAAATTCCCTGACCTTGTGCTTGAATCTGATTAAGAGCCACTTGATCTAAACCTCCAGCCAAATCAAAGGAGCCGGTGAAAGCTCCGGCAAATTGCTCCGGCAACTGAGGCAGTAAATTTCCAAGCTGGACACTACTCGCCTGCACATCCGCCTGCCAGCGTCCTGATGCCAGTTGTATGTCTGACGCTCTAATCGTACCCCCTGCTAGATTCAGTCGCCCATTGCCCCTGCCCCTAATCGTCGAAAGCGCTAACTCCTCTAAACTACCTGACAGATTAAAAGCTCCGGTTAAGGCTCCAGCGAATTGCGGTGGGAGTTGGGGAGCTAAACCTGCTAACCGGACGCTTTCTGCCGCAACTATTGCTTGCCAGCGACCGGCTTGTACGTCCACCTCTGATATCCGAACCGTTCCCCCACCCACATTCAAGCGTCCGCTACCAGATACGTTGATTGTCGAAGGGGAAAACTCCTCTAGAGAACCGGAAACCAAGAAAGTACCCGTGAACGGAGATTGTAATTGGGGAGGGAGTTGGGGTACTAACTGTCCAAGCTGAATGCTAGTGGCTTGTACTCGTGCCTGCCAACGACCCTCTTTTAAGTCCACCTCTGATAAAGTAACCCGACCCCCTGCTGCTGTTAGGGTAGCATTTCCCATACCACGAATTCCCGCAACTGACAAGTCTTCCAGGGAACCGGACAGGGCAAATGTGGCGTTGATGGGTTCTTGCAGGGGTTCTGGAATTTGAGGAAACAAACGCCCAATCTGGACACGATTGGCTGTGACATCAGTCCGCCAGCGACCTTGGGAAAGTTGCAGGTTTTCTGCCACAACCGTCCCCCCCGCCAAGTTTATGCGTCCCGAACCACTCCCTCTAATCCCTGGCAAGGTAAAGTTATCCAAAGGGGTCGAAACAGCAAACTCACCTGTCAGGGAACCGCTAAATTGAGGGGGTACATCGGCAAGGCGTGCCAGTTCTATCCCGCGTGCTCGTAGCTGGGCGGTCAGTCGGTTGTTGATAACCTGTAGGTTTGTGGCAATAACAGTGCCACCTGCAACGCCAACACGAGCAGTTCCCGTGGCACGGAAGTTTTGGGGCTTGTCGAGGGGAGCGAAAATCTGGATGTTAGCGGCGGCGGAACCGACGGGAACGGGTAGTGTTGTTCCGTAAGCTTTAGCAAGGACAGCGGCTGGAACTTTATTCGCTTGCAGGTTGAATCGCACGCCTCCTTGCTCACCGAGTTGGATGTTTCCCTGCCCTGTGACTATCCCCCCAATAGTGGGGAAGGCTCGCAAGTTGCTAACGGTTAGGAGTGCAGCCTCTTCAGGTTCGGCGGGTGTATCGAGCTTGAAGTCAGTTCTGATGGTGCGGAAGGTGATTTGATCGATGCGACTGGGTTTGGTGGTAACTGCCTCTCCGACAACAACGGGTTGAGTCAAAGGTCCGGTCACTTTTAGGGCAGTTTTCACTTCTCCCCCCAAAGGAACAGGAACGCTTTTTATATTAAAGGTCTGTAAAACCTGCTTGATCTGAACAGATTGGGTTTGCGCTGTTAGGTTGAACCCGTCCTGTAAATCGATGAACCCGTTGGCTTCAGCAGGAATTTGACCGAAGCGGGTGTTGACCTCTTCTAAGCCAATGGTTGTGCCTTTAAAGCGGAGCCGACCGTTGGTGTTAAAAAAGGGTTGTGGCAGTTGGGGAACTTGTGCAGTTACGTCGTCTAAGGTGGCATTTCCCCGCAACTGTAGGGGTTGTTCGGGCTGGAGTTTTATCTCTAAATCGCCACCCACTTGACCCGCTTGTAGGTTGAGGGGTAAGGGAAGTAGACTCCCGAGAGGTTTAGCCGCCACGTTTTGCCCAGTGACTTGCAAGTTAGTTTCGCTAGTTGGGTAGAAGTGCGATCCCTGTAGTTCAAATTTACCTCCACTGGCTATTTGACCTTGCAACTGGAAGCGAATCAGTTCGTTATCTTGCAAAAATTGACTGCTGCCGCGAGGAATCTCAACGGTTACGGCGGGTTGCACTTTTCCCTCGTTTGACCTGGGTACTAGCACTACATCGGCATTCCGTACCCCCAGCCCTTGCAGTTCTATCTTAATTGGTCCGGGTTCTCCCGTCTTAAGTTCGAGGTTAACCCAGCGACCATCGGCTGCCTGTTCAATGTAGGCATCTGGCTCGATTAGCGTAACTTGTAGCTCTAGCCTGCGGTTTAGGAGGAGTTGGAGTGGGTTGTATTGGACTTCCACCGCTTCTACTGAGGCGTGGTCGGGGTCTGTGGGTGTTGCTGGCAAGGCGGCGCTATCAAAGCGCAGACTATTGAGAGAGAAGCGTTGTACATCTCCCATTTCCACCGGACGATTGAGGAGTTGTGTGAGGTTTCTCTCTACCATCGGTGCGAGCATACGCTGAATGAAAATCCATGCCCCGGTAATGCCTCCGGCGGTTCCTAGCAGCAAAACAACACCGAAAGCGATGAATAAGCGCTGTCGCCAAGAACCTCTGGGAGTAGGGGATTCGGGTTGAGGAGTTGAATTTTGCTCGGGTTCGTTACCGGGATTGGGAGCGTTGGTCATTGTCCTTTTTAGTATCTGGAGATGATGTCGAATCCGCTAATCATCTATCATAAAAACTTCTTCCCTTTCTCCCCTTCGGTGCTAGTGGGTAATCAATAAACTTGATATAATTAAGGGTTAAGGTTAGTAAAATTGTGTTACTGCTGTCACCGATAGAAATCGTGGGAGCTATGGTAACTTAGCATAGACCCTAGAGGGGAATAAGCTGATTCTCCCCCAGGTATAGATTTTGATTTGACAGAAGTTGTTCCGGATTACTGAATATTTGAGCGATCGCCAATCAACTATGCTTAGGTCTACGGGGTAAGTGAGAGCGAAGGGGACTGAGGGTGCGGTTGAGTAGGCGGATTTGCTCGGCGGTTCCCATGCAGATGAGCAAATCTCCTGGCAGTAATGGGGTGTTGCCATCGGGTCCAGCAATCAGATTACCATCAGCACGGCGAATGGCGAGTACTAAAGCACCGGTTTGCGATCGCAATCGGGCTTGTCTGAGTGTTTGTCCGACTAGGGGACAGGTTTGGGGGTCAACAAGGAACTCTTCCATATAAAATGAGCGATCAGCACCGGTCAGAATTCCATCTACAAAGTCCATAACTTCGGGTCGGAGGGCAGCCGATGCCATGCGCTTCCCCCCTGTGATGTAGGGAGAAACAACGGCATCTGCACCAGCACGTTGGAGTTTTTGCAGGGCTTCTTGGGAACTGGCACGAGCGATCGCGCGGATTGTTGGGTTGAGGGTTTTTGCTGAGAGTACGGTATAGAGATTTTCGGCATCAGAGGGTAGGGCTGCTACTAGGCAAATTGCCCGTTCGATTCCCACTTTCAGGAGCGTATCATCTAAGGTTGCATCCCCTTGCATCGCCACATACCCTAACGCCTGGGCTTCTGTGACTGGATCTAGCTGAGAGTCTATCAGCACAAAGGGGATACCTTCGGCTAAAAATTCTAGTGCTACCTGATGCCCTGTGCGTCCAAAACCGCAAAGAATGTAGTGGTTCGTTAACGAATCTATCAAGCGCTGTCGTTGCCTCAATCGAATTCCTTGTTGAAAATAGCCCTGAATTAAGGCTTCTGTAAATCGATTGACGATATAAGCGATCACAATAACACCCATCAAAATCAGGGAGATGGTGAATAGGCGTCCGCGATCGCCGAGGGGGTTTGTTTCTGAATAGCCAACCGTCGCTAGAGTAATGACTGTCATGTAGGCGGCATCCGACCATGACCAGCCTTCTACTAGCTTGTACCATAACGTCCCAATGAGGGCGACTCCTAACAGGGATAGTACTCCACCAATCAGCTCTTTGCGCAGGCGCTGATATTTCTCTTCAATTTTTGAGTACACCGATGTAAGTGACCATTACTATGGGGTGGTGAATAGTCTTTCGGATAACGACGGAAAGAGGGGGCTGTCACTGAGGGCATTCTCATTATTAACCATGCCAGTATCAGCATAGTTAGGGTAGGAGAAATTATTCAGTACGCTGTATCTAAACTATTTGATATTTTCAATCCAGGGAATGAGTTGTATCGTGTATTAAGTGTGCTGATCCGTTCACGGAATTTTAACCTATTCAGCCCCATCAGTTTAGCCGGAGATCCTGAAAATATGGGCGTTTAGAAGTCCATAAAGTTTACGGATTAGATTTAACCAAGACCACAAATTTACTGGTTGTCAGCGTCTGTCAAACCAAAATTGGTGAATTAAGCTAAGGGGCTGAAGTGGTGGGACTCAATCGCGCTTTTATTTATGCAGGAACGCCTACAATTATTGCAAGTTTACTAGAGATTCCTTCCTTTTTATGCCTAAAGGAATAAGCATAACTTGACTCTTATTCCTATAATAGAGGTTGTCTTTGTTTCAAGGGGTCTTCTTTAGTGTGAATGCCCCAGCAACAAGATAAAGTAGTCTAGCCAAAAAGCTTATGTTTTCCTTAATACGAATACGGCAAGTTCTCTTGCTTCCCCTTGCTGCGCTTCTTGTTGTCTCAGCAGGTTGTCGTGTTCAGCAAGAAGAAGCCGGCGAAGCCCCAGATGTTGATGTTAATGTAGACCCTGGTAAATTACCAGAGTACGACGTTGATGGTCCAGAGGTTGAGGTAGGAACGGAAGAAAAAGATGTCACCGTTCCTGAAGTGGAAGTCACCCAAGAAGAAAAGACAATTAATGTTCCCGATGTTGACGTTAATCTTCCCACAGAGGATAAGCCTCAAGAGTAGTCAAAGGTAGTAAGAAGTTCCGATTTAAATTTGACCGGAAAATAGGGGGAGTTTGAGGGGGTGAAACGCAAGCCCCTATCATGAAGGGTCGCTCCTCTCGATTTCTTAGACAAGAATTTGCTTGGGTAAAAAGCCGGATTCCGACACTGTGGACAAACTCCTAGCGCGGGGAGTCTTCAACGAAGGGAGTAGGCTGCCGCCGTGAGCGTCAGTCCACCGGGAGTGGGTAAAAAACTCAATGTACCTCACAACGCTAGGAAATTCTATAACTGAGATCTTGCACCATTCACTGTAGGTTGAAATTTTAGTACGAAGAGAGGCTCTAGGAGGATAAACCTAGAGCCTCTCTTATTAACTGGGGGTTAAGAGTGCAAATTTAAAGCCTTCTTCTACTCAGGAAACAGCCGTCGTGTGCCATAAGCAGCCGTCTGAGAAGCATTAATCTGTTGTTTGAGGCTCGGCGGGTGAGGGTTACGGCTGATGAAGATTGGTGTAAGTGATTATAGTTATGTAGTATTTGTATATTACATTTACAACCTAGGAATTCCCTTTAACGCTTTTTAATTGAGAAAGGTTAGCGTTTGAGTTCCGTCTATTCTAGACTAGTGTAGGAGAGTTGAATCGTGAAAAAACTTCCTATCCTAAAGGTCTTCAGCAAATCTTTAAGACTATGCTGTTGACACTAATGATAAAATATTGCATTTTGAAGGAAAATGAGTTCACCCAGTTCCAACCTAAAAGTCGGTCAAGTCATTGAAGTTAATCAAGCAGATCGGTGGCAAGTATACCGCCGCCTGCAAGAACTATCGATTCAGAGTCGGTGTGGAACTAACCAGCCGCTAATTGCACAAATTGATGACGTAGCTGCCGCGATTCAACTTTGGAGTGTCGTCAGACAGCTAACTGTGCCGCGCCACAATCTAGCATCTTGGCTAGAATGCTGCTGGCAGCTTCCTGGTAAAAGCGATCGCTAAACAACATCTAAAACTAAAACTAGCACCGTATCTAACACTCAGTCCTAAACGGGCAGTTCTACCTGCCGGGGTACGCAATGCGTCTATTGATCGCTGACTGGTGCAGTCGGCAAAAATAGCAGCGTAGAATGTTCGGCTAGCCTCAATTGTCAAGTCTCGAAATCTCAAAACTCTGATGAAACAACCAGCAATTCTGCATTTAGAGAACATCACCAAGCAGTACGAAGCCGTTACTTGCCCAGCCGTTGCCCACGTCACACTCATGCTGCGCCAAGGAGAGTTGCTAGGATTGCTCGGTCCATCGGGCTGCGGCAAAACCACGCTGTTGCGGATTGTGGCAGGCTTTGAGCGCCCCGACTCTGGAACTGTAGAGTTAGCGGGACGCTTGGTTGCGGGTTCGGGGGGTTGGGTGCCGCCAGAGCAGCGGAATACGGGTATGGTGTTTCAAGACTACGCTCTCTTTCCTCACCTGACAGTGGCAGAGAATGTCGCATTTGGGTTAAAAAACCGCCGGAGCAAAAATAATAGACTCTTTGTTAAGAAAAGCACCGCAGAAGCGATCGCCTTGGTGGGATTATCAGGGTTAGAAAAACGCTATCCTCACGAACTGTCAGGCGGTCAACAGCAACGGGTTGCCCTCGCCCGTGCCCTAGCACCACGCCCCGAACTGATTCTGTTGGATGAACCCTTGAGCAATCTAGATGTGCAAGTGCGCTTGCGGTTGCGCCAAGAAGTGCGATCAATTCTAAAAGAAACTGGCACCTCAGCAATTTTTGTCACTCACGATAGAGAAGAAGCCCTTTCCATTTCTGACCGAGTTGGCGTTATGCGCTCCGGGCGTTTGGAACAGTTGGGAACACCCGAAGAAATCTACGCTTATCCAGCATCTCGCTTTGTGGCAGAATTTGTTACTCAGGCTAACTTTCTACCCGCTCGTCGCCAGGGACTGCATTGGGAAACGGAAGTGGGTTCTTTTGAAGTATCGAGATCGGAACTAGGCAACCAGGAAACAGGGGAGCGTGGGAGCTGGGGAGCTGGGGAGAGCTTTCCCATCCCTGTTCACATTCAGGATAAAGTACTTCCCGAGGCTGGTGAGTTAATGCTGCGGGAAGAAAGTGTGATTTTAAAACCTGATGATAATGCACCTGTGGTGATTCAAGACCGACATTTCTTGGGTCGCGAGTACCGCTACTGCTTACAAACTCCTTCTGGCAAAAGGCTCCATGCTCGCACGACCCTAAGTACTCAGTTACCCATAGGAACTCGGGTTAGGTTGTCGGTAGCGACCTCATCGGTACAAATTTTTCCAGCAGCCATCGCCTAGAAACGCGATATATAGCGGTTCTTACTGACATGAGGTAGAGTCCTACTCTCCACTCCCTACTCCCTACTTTCATCAGGGTGTACCTCACCAGATAGAAAAACGCTATATTGTGTCTTTACTATCACTGTTTTGATTGGATTTTCGTCGCTTTTTAGATTGGAAAGCGATCGCTTTGCCAATGTTCGGTAGGCGGCGAGCAATCACCACAAGCCGATCCCCGGACATGAGGAGTTCCTTTTTGGGAGGGTTGATGAGGGTTTCCCGACTTCCATCAATTTGTCGTTCCACAGCGATCGCAATACTATCAAACTCCTCTTTCAACCATTGCCCACTTTCCCAAAACGATATGCCAACCCACTGCTGCGGTACAGAAATCTTGTAAATTTGGTTGCCCCTCTGTACAGTAAGCAATTCTGACAGTATATCCACCGAACCCCAGTTCCGAACTGAGGTGGCAATCAAGTGACTTGCCAGTTCATCCGCCACAATCACATCTTCAACTCCCGCAACTCGAAGTTGGGCATTGTTTTTGCCGTCTAGGAGTTGCGCACAGGTGTAAATACCTGGACGGAGTTTTTCAATCGTCAACGCCGCTAAAACCGTCCTAGCATCTCGATCTTGGTCACTGCGGGGATGGATGGCATCAGCGAGTAGGATAGCCCGCGAAGCGTGATGAATTCCCACCATTTCCAGTACGTCGATGGTAGTGTAGTCCCCACTGTAGAAATAAACTTGGGAAAGATTGACACGTTTGAGTTCTCGTTCTGGTGTTTGGATAAATTCAGCAACAATGACAATCAGATAATGTTTTAGTCCTGGATCAGCTTGGATCTCCTCTATGAGTAGATGTCCGCTGCGGTTCCAGCCGCAAATAACGATATGGTCGCGCAGTTCATCGAGTTCCCAGTATTTAACTTCCATCACCGTTCTCAGTCTTTGAATCATGACGGCAGAGACAACCCCGGTAAACACCGCAAACATTGTCAATCCACCCAGGACAACCATGAGTGTAACCAAACGTCCAACATCAGTTTGAGGTTCGCCGCCAATTGGCTCTCCTGATACGAGGGTGAAAAAGCTCCACCAGAGAGAATCTTTCACTGACTTAAAATCTTCATTTTGACGCCCTTCCAGTAGGTGAATACTAAGTGCGCCCACCAGAACGATCAAGCCAACAATCAGAAAAACCCCAATCTGAACGCCCAGACTAACTGCCACAGTAGAATAGACGCGGTTCAGGTTGCGGTTTAACAAAATTCCCACCCTTAGCAACCGTAAAATTCGCAATACTCGCAACAGGCGAAAGGGTCTAAACAAGGGCATCACGGCAATAATGTCAAGCCAGTAATGCCGGAAGAAACGTTGCTTGTTGTATGCCGTGTAATAGCGAATCGTCAGCTCTAGAATAAAAATGCCCGTGAGTAGGTTTTGGGCGAGGTAAACCTGTTGGTAATATTGACCCCTATTTTCAAGAGCAACTTCGGCAATCACCAAAATGACCGAAAGCAGAATTAACAGGATCAGCAGGAATTCTGTTGGAGGAGAGTGGATGAAGCGGTCGAGACGGGATTTTAGGGTTTTTTGAGACATTTTGGGGAAATGGGAATCATACCCAATCCAAGTTCAGACCCACCTTTTTAATTTATAGAGATGTTGCATCCAACGTCTCTAGATCAGGGCTTAAGCTGGAACCTGGATTTTCTGGCTTCCAGCCAAACCAAACGCTTTGTGAATGGCTTGCAACGCTGTTACCCCATCTTCCTGAGCCACAACACAGCTAACTTTAATTTCGGAAGTGGTAATCATTTGAATGTTAATTTCCTGTTGGGCTAGGGCATCAAACATCCGCGCTGCCACACCAGGTTGTCCGACCATTCCAGCACCAACGATACTAACTTTAGCAATATTAGAATCAACGAGAATCCCATCATTCCCTAGAAAAGGGGTTGCTTCTTGTAACGTCTTCCGGGCAATTTCCGCGTCAGCTTGGGACACAGTGAACGCAATATCGCGGGTAGGTGTACCATTAATAACTCGACAGCGTTGGGACTGGATGATCGTATCGACGCTAATAGCCTGCTCTGCCAAAAGCCCGAAAATCTTTGCTGCCATGCCGGGACGATCCCGAATGTAACGAATTGCCAGACGAGCTTGGTTGAGATCGAGGGCAACACCCCGCACCGGAGGATGGGACGTAGAAGAGGATAACTCGTCTTCTTGTCTTTCTGTCTCAGCTAAAACGGGCAGTCGGGCTGGGGAACTGTTGATTTTGAAGACTTCACAGAGAGCAGCGATCGCGCGATCGCACTCAGCCGCACCAATGACACAGCTAACTTTCACCTCTGAGGTGGAAATCATCTGAATATTGATTCCGGCATTCGCCAACGTCGAGAACATCTGTGCTGCAATTCCAGGGTGTCCAATCATTCCAGCACCCGCTATCGAGATTTTGGCGATATCGCGCTCAACCATAACCTCGGCTTCGTCAGAATTAGCGTTGGCATCGCTGCGCAAGACGGGAGCAATTGCTTCTGCCACAGCTTCTGCTCGTTTGAGAATGCCTTTGCTGACGGTAAAGGCAATATCGTTGGTATTTCCCTCATGAATGGACTGGATGATCAAATCTACATCCAAGTTGCGATCAGAAATTTCCCCAAACAACCGCGCTGCTATACCAGGATGGTCTGGCACTCGCAATAGTGCCACTTTCGCCTGATCAGTGTCAAATTCTACAGCATCCACGGGGCGGGCAATTTCCAGACCTTCTAGGGAACGGGGTTGAGGCGTCGGGGAGACGACTTTTGTACCAGGATCATCTGTCCAACTCGATAGCACAACCAAAGGCATCCCATAGTTTCGAGCAATTTCCACAGCACGGGGATGCAGCACCTTTGCCCCCAAGCTAGCCAATTCCAGCATTTCATCAGCGGTAATTTCGTCCATGAGCTGGGCATCAGGAACCACGCGGGGATCAGCCGTCAAAATTCCCGGTACATCTGTATAGATTTCACAGCGAGACGCTCCTAAGGATGCTGCCAACGCCACTGCTGAGGTATCTGAACCCCCACGTCCCAAGGTCGTAATTTCCCACTCACTGGTGCTGCTGATGCCTTGAAACCCAGCCACAACGACAACTTTACCCTCTTCTAGATGTCTCAAAATCCGCTCGGTTTGGATATTGAGAATCCTCGCCCGACTGTGGTGCGCTTCTGTGACAATGCCAACCTGAGCACCTGTCAGAGAAATAGCGGGCTGTCCTAATTCCTGTAGCGCCATCGATAGCAGGGCAATGGAAACTTGTTCACCTGTGGACAACAACATATCCATTTCCCGCCGATTGGGGTTGTCAGAAATTGCGCTGGCTAGTTTCACCAAACCATCCGTCGTCTTACCCATCGCCGAAACGACGACGACTAGAGAATTACCATTTTTAACGGCTTTGATGACCCGCTGGGCAACGGATTGAATACGTTCGACTGACCCAACAGAAGTACCACCAAATTTTTGAACGACTAGCGACATCATACCAAGGGGTATTTAACATTCATTAACTTAACCAAATTAGCAGACTTAGCTAGGTCAGAACTGACTAATTTGACATAAATCCCTGTTGACCTGCTATACCCAGACCAAAACCCGTCAAAGAAAAGACAGCTAGAATTACAAAGGCTTGCCATTCCTTATAACCTGCTACTTGTAAGTCTAACCGCGCTAGCGCACCGGCTGACAGTAGCACCAAAATACGGATGAAAACATTAATCCAGCAGAGGATGAGTACAGCCAAAAAAGCGCCTATAATCACTGACATAAATGCTCGGGTATCTGATTTGATCCAACTGCCGTAAACGGTTTGCAGCAGCGTCAGGGGTGCTGTCAGGGCTAAAGCAATTAATACGACATACCCTGCTCCCATCAGCCAGAACAGCCAGGGTCGATCCGTTTTAGACATCCACTCTGAGGCAGCAATCAGCCAACCAAAGACGCTATTGGTGAATAAAAGGAGTAACAGTGAAGTCCAAGGCAGTTTCTTGACAAAAAACATCATCAATGCAATCAGGTGACTTCCTGAAAGGTACTACACAGGTATGCAGATGCCCTAAGTGACATTTATACCAAAAGAGGATTAGTCCTGCGATCGCTGTTGCTTCTGCCTTGCTCCCATGGCTCTGAATCTAGAAGAAGACACCTAGATTTATCTTAGAGACTCTGTTGACTATGATCACATTCACAACAATTAGCTGATCGAGATCGCAATCGAACAGTAGCGACTCAAAGCATACTAGGGGAAGACTGAACTCTAGCCGAGTCATCAATAGGGAACATACAAATAGCCGACAGGTTCTCCCCTAGAGACTGTCGGTTTTTCGTATAACTATTGGTCATCAATCATTAGTCACTCATCAGAGGACGGAATGACTAATGGCTGATGACCAAGCAGGAAAATAGGCTTACCCCAACAATCAAGACATGGCTTGAATAATGTAATCGAAGTAAGGAGCCGCTGCCTTGGCATCGTCCTGACTCAGCAACGAAAGCGAAGCCTCTTTTAGGCAACGGATTGCCTCTGCCATTCCAGCCACGGGGACACCGAGGGAATTGTACATTTCTTTGACCCCAATCAAACCGATTTTTTCAATCGGTTCCTTATCACCTGCTAAAACACCGTAAGTAATCAGCCGCAAGTACCAGCCGTAATCGCGCAAGCACAGCGATCGCTGACGTTCACCGTAAGCATTGCCGCCTGGAGAAATGAAGTCAGGACGTTTCTGCCAAAGCTTTTTGCTGGCTTCATCGCGGATCTTTTTTTCATTTTCCGTTAGCGTGGAAACGATGCGCATCCGCTGTTCGCCGGTTTGCAAAAACGCTTTTATACTTGTCAGTTCACCGGAACTGGGATATCGAAGTTGGTCGTCTGCTTTGAGAATAACTTGGCTAACTACGCTCATTTTAATTGTGTTAACGCTAAGTAACATTTGTAGTTTAGCGATTCTCTGCTACACAAATAAAGGGGTGCTGAGATGCGGGGGGGCTGGGGAGAAGAGTAACACC
>NZ_JADEWY010000283.1 GCF_015207375.1 Coleofasciculus sp. LEGE 07092
CTGTTGATTCATTGAGTCAAATCTTGGCTCCGTTAATTAACTAAGTATTTTTACTCAGCCAATACCTCGTTTTAGCGAGCGCCCTTCATACTTCAGTTATACTACATTTTGAAGTGCGGAATGTGGGTTTTATTATTCCCCTAAACCCCTAGAGTCTGATAAAGTTCTGTACATCAACTAAAAAATGTTGGATATCCCCCGATGATTCAAAACATTGTAATTATTGGAGCCGGTCCGACTGGAGTGTTACTGGCACACTATTTATTGCGCCGGGGCAACTACCACATTGATATCTATGAGCGTCGCCCCGATCCTCGGTTGACTCCTTCGGCTTCGCTCAGGGTTAATGTTTCTAGAAACCGCACGTTCCCGATTTCGCTTCAGGAACGTGGTAGAAAGGCGATACGAGAAATTGTTGGGTTAGAGTCCTCGATTGCTGCTCAAAGTGTGTTCTGTCAGGGGACGATTATCTATGGGAAAAAGGGCAAAGTCCGACAGGTTCCTCGCCAAAATCCGGTTCTCACAATTGATCGCAATCGCCTCGTGACAATTCTGTTGCAGCAATTAACTGAAACTTATAGTCCGAATCAGGTTAAGGTACATTTCAACTGTGAATGTACGGCGGTGGATGGAACGGCTAAAACCGTGACGTTGAAACCGGAGCAGGGAGATAGCTTTACCGTTCACTACGATTTATTGGTGGGTGCTGATGGGGCGCGATCGCGTATTCGAGAGTATTTAGTTGAGAATGCAGGCTTGGTATGTTCCCAAAGCTATGTGCCGGATGCCTATAAATCGGTGTTTTTAAGTCGGCTCAATCCCAGTGCCGGAGTGGAGTTAGAACCGAATAAAATTCATGCCTGGAATTTGAATAATAAAATTCGGATGCTCATGGTTCCCCAACCCGGAAACCAATTGAATGGCGTGATTATTTTTGAGGCTCAGACTAATCCCCTAGAAGGATTATCCACGAAGGAAGACGTTAAGGCATTTTTTCAGGAAAATTTCCCGATCTTTGGTCAGTTGATGTCGCTAGAGGAGGCGGAGGCGTTGCGGAAGCGTCCAGTGGCGAGGGTGTTAACAGTACGCTGCGATCGCTTTCATGAAGGGGATAGCGTGTTACTGATTGGCGATGCGGCTCATGCGGTGTCTCCCTCAATTGGGCAGGGGTGTAATTCGGCGTTAGAGGATGTGCTGATTTTAGGGCAGTTGTTAGAGCAGTATGGAGATGATTGGGGGAAGGTTTTGCCCATGTTTTCAGAGCAACGAGTCCCGGATGCCCATGCTCTACGAGAGTTGTCTGATTATACATTCCCTCGCCAGAAGTTGTTGGTGGTTGAGTTTTTCTGGCGATTGACGGTGAGAAGGCTATTCCATCAATGGTTTCCCCATTGGGTTAAGCCGTTCGTATTTGATTTGGTGTTAGAGACAGACTTACCTTATTCGCAGGTGTTACGTCTTAATCAGGGTTGGATTAATAAGGTGAAGCGATCGCACAAGAGAGTAGGCTTGAATCAAATCTAGGGGCTTTCTAGCCTCATAACTAATTTACACCTATCCTGGCATAACCCCGCGTCGCTCCAAATTCTAGGGGAAATGTGAAATTCAGTTATTTCCCCTAGAAAGTTCCAGCACGTTTAACTACCTGACAGAAAAAATTAAGTC
>NZ_JADEWY010000065.1 GCF_015207375.1 Coleofasciculus sp. LEGE 07092
CCCCCATCCTAAGATTCTCCCACAGCTACAATCGCGGCTTCTAAGGCGATCGCTATATGCGTCCAATGCGTTCCACCCTGACAAAATACAATATAAGGCTCTCGCAAAGGTCCATCTGCCGAAAACTCCGATGTACTGCCATCAATGAACGTCCCCCCAGCCATCACTAACTCACTCTCATACCCTGGCATTGCCGCAGGTACAGGATCGAGATAGGAACCAATGGGAGAATGCTGCTGAATCGCCCGACAAAATGCAATTAATTTTTCTGGCGAACCCAACTGAATTGCCTGAATCACATCCCGACGGGGTGCCATTGGTAGAGGATTGACGGGGTAGCCTAACTGCTCAAAAACATAAGCCGTTAAATGATTACCCTTCATCGCCTCTCCCACCATTTGCGGTGCGAGAAATAACCCTTGGAACAATAACCGATTCTGATCGAACGTCGCGCCACCCGAACTACCAATTCCCGGTGCAGTCAGGCGACAGGTTGCGGCTTCCACCCACTCAGCCGTTCCAGCCACATAACCGCCAGCGGTAACAATTGTGCCACCCAGGTTTTTAATTAAAGAACCGGCAATCAAGTCTGCACCAACGGCTGGGGGTTCTTTGTCTTCGATAAACTCACCGTAACAGTTATCGACAAAACAAATAGTATTGGGATTTTGCTCTTTAACCAGCCGGACAATTTTTTCAATATCAGCAATTGAGAAACTCGAACGCCAAGAGTAACCGCAGGAACGCTGAATTAAGACTACACGAGTACGATCGCTAATCGCTTTCCCCAACCCTTGCCAATCGATTTCTCCCTCTGCTGTAAGCTCTAACTGACGGTAATCAATACCAAACTCCATCAGCGAGCCTTGACCTCTACCCCGCAAGCCAATTACTTCTTCTAAAGTATCGTAAGGCGCACCCGCCACCGCTAGCATTTCGTCACCGGGACGCAATACCCCAAACAGACAACAAGCGATCGCATGAGTTCCCGAAACAAACTGCACTCGCACCGCCGCCGCTTCTGCACCCATGACATCAGCTAATACTTTATCAAGGGTTTGGCGTCCCAAATCATCATGACCGTAACCGCTAACCCCAGCAAAATGATGGGTACCGACACGATGATAGCGGAAGGCATTTAGCACTTTTTTGAGGTTGTGCTTAACTGTGGCGTCAATACCAGAAAAAATCGGTACTAATGCCTTCTCTGCGGCTTGCAGGTGTGGGTAACTATTCATTAAATATTTACGTCGTTTTCCGTCTTTTGCAAAAAACTAATGACTAATGACTAAAATTGCACATTTCCCTGAACCACTTGTTTGAGAGTTGTGAGGGATTCAAGATTAATCATTCCCCGGCGATATCCTTTTTGATTCGACATCCCCAAAAACACCGAATCTCCCCGTTTAGGATTGCGGGAAAATCGGGGGGAGGAATTAATATAAACGGAGGCACTATCGACCCCCAAGGCAAATTGGCGACTTTCCTGATAGGACTCTGTAACCAAACAGTCGGCATGACCACTACTGTAGTGATTGATCCGAGCGATCGCATCTTCAATACTATCGACTAATTTGAATGCCACCACTCTATCGAGATAAGGCTGACTCCACTCAGATTCGGCTGCCAGGGTTAGCTGTTCGGGAAACTTCGCCACTAACTCGGCATCAGCTTTTAACACAAAACCCTTTTCTTTGAGACTCTTGCACAAAATCAATAAGGAAGACGGTTTTAAAGAGCGGTGAATCAGAACCTTCTCAATTGCATTAACAGGGTCGGGTTCGCTGGCGTGGCTGTCTATAATCACCCACTTGACCATATCCAAATTACCTGATGCTGACCAGTACAGGTAGCAGTTACCCATTGCCGATTTCAAAATCGGTACTGTCGAGTGCTGCATGACTTGCTGCACCAGTGTCGGGCGTCCGTAGGGAATGACTAGATTCAGATATTGGTCTTTAGTGACTAAATCTCGAATCGAAGCGCCCTGTTCTGACGGAAAGAGTTCCAGGCATCCAGAAGGCAATCCGACTTCATCAAGGGCATCCTGCAAGGCTCGAGCAATCACTTGGTTGGATTGACTGGCTTCGCTACCACCTCTGAGAATTAGGGCATTGCCGGTTTTGATACAAAAACCCGCTGCGATCGCTGCTAACTCTGGAAATGCCTCGTAAATTAAGGCAATCACCCCTAGAGGCATAAGTTGCGAGTAGGTTTGAGAATGTTCAAGTTGATAGGAAGCATTCATCACCCGTCGAATCGGATCAGATAATTCCCCGAGTCGCTGCAAAACCCCAATCGCCACCTGGAGTCGCTCTGGGGTAAGCTTGAGCCAATCCAAAACCAGTTCTGGTACTGCCATTTCCCGACTGGCTTCCAGATCGAGAGTATTGGCTTCCAAAATATCATTAAAGGAATCTTGCAGCGCCTGAGCCATGGCTTGAACGCCGCGAGAACGGTCTGAGCCTTTTGTAGTGGCTAATGTCAGAGAAGCCCGATAAGCACGGACAAGGACATTAGTGGAGTGAGACGCAAGGCTATGGGCTTCTATGTCCATTGTTTACGAACGTCGATACGCGAGCCAAACCATCAAGGCTGGCAGAACTGCTAATGTTACTGCCAGCAATGCCCAAAGAATGATACTCGGACCGGCAGAAGAGCGCAGCGCTAGCGGCAGCCAGACAATCAACAGCACCAGTACAATCAAGAGCGCCACAGGCAAATAGCTCTCTCCAAGTCTGGTATGGGCTGGAACCCAGCGATACCCTGTCCAGCGCCAAGCTTTTTTGTAGGGATAAGTCGTGGAAAGTTGCTCAATCACGTGTCCGTTGTCTTCAACTACAAAGATTTGCTGACAGCGATTGCAGCCAAAGGCTTCCGTCAGCGTAATTGGTACTAACTGTCCCCGCCGCCGACAAGGGCAGGGATGCTCCGCTGTTAAGTCAATCTTCTGAGCTTTCTGAGATGGCACAAGCGCTATTCAAAATTTAGATATGTTGATGAACTTGCGGTAGAATTGCCTCCCTTTTGCAGGTAGCGACGTAGCCTGCGTCGGGATGTAAGTCTATTCAGCCTTATATGCAGGTCGTAAGATTTGCCAATCACGCTTGATGGTTTGAGGGTAAATGAGAACAGCATGCGCCGCATCCCAGCCAGTCTTTGGGCGTTAGATAAGGTACGCCCACCTTCCTAACTAATATTAGCGCTTTCCTTTCGCTTCACCAATCTCGATCTAACATTTGTTGATAATCCTCTGATACCCAATCTGCGTTGACTTCCTTTTTTTGGTGGAAGCTGGGGCTGATATCGTGACGGTGCAGAAGTTGGCGGGTCATGCGTCTACGGAGACGGCAGCATGGTAGAGCGATTTGCAACTTAACTTAATGAAGTACATTCTGACCTCCCTAACCTCCCTTATCAAGGGGGAAACTGTATCACACTGACTCAGAAAGGGGGGTCAATCGGTCTCTGTGCTGATTGGCTATCAGCAGGAGCTAATCGTCAATGCGATAGCGAATCAGGGGTCTGACGCTTTCAGGGGTTAGTCCTAACTCCTTAGCGATCGCGGCATCCACTTCGGTAAACTCAGTTACTGGGAATTCAAATTCCATTTCTTGCAGTGCCGAGTCAGCCGTCCTAACGGTTACTTCAGTCAATTCGCCTCGACGATCAATTTCTGCCTCAATGGATCGAATAGTCAACGAAGCAGAAAACTCAATTTGCTGTTTATAATCAGCTTGCAGTTGAGCTGTTGTTTTATAGGTATAACTTAAAACATGATGGTTTATCCAACCTGTACCCAACAAAAAAAACAATCCAATCAAGGGTAAGGGCAACCAAAATTCTAGTCCTAATCGAGATAAATTTTGAAGCCAGTGGGGTTTCTTCATAATAAGTTAAGATGATTTAGGGTAATTTTTATCAGCTAAAACTATCTTTTAATGATGATAAATTATTATATTTTTTATTAAAAATATAATTTAAATTCAGTTTAAGCATGAGAATTTTAATCGTAGAAGATGATGTCAAACAGTTAGAACCGTTATGCGCTGGACTCTCCAAATCAGGACATATCGTTGATGGCGTTGAAGAGGGGGAAACAGCCCAGTGGTTGATAACGGAAAGAGACTACGATTTGTTAATTTTAGACTGGATGCTGCCCAAAGTAAGCGGTCTAACTCTCTGTCAATAGTATCGACAAGCCGGAAAAACAGCTCCCGTGCTGTTCCTCACCGCTAAAGATGCAATTTTAGATAGAGTAGCTGGGTTAGATGTTGGTGCAGATGACTATCTGGTTAAACCCGTTAGTTTACTGGAATTGCTGGCAAGAGTGCGGGCATTGGGACGGCGCTCACCTATCTGGCAAGGTGATACCCTCAATCTTGCCGATCTCCAACTCCATCTCAACACCATGACGGTAGAGCGACAGGATGTTAAAGTGCAATTGTCTAATCGAGAATTTCAGTTACTGGAATATTTTCTACGCCATCCTCGACAAGTGTTGACCCGTGACCAAATCGAACACGCACTCTGGGAATGGAACCGCGAGCCGGACAGTAAAGCCATGGCTATGCTGGTACATAGACTGCGGCAGCGTCTACAGGTGCTTGACGCAGGAGATTGGTTGCAAACGGTGTATGGTGTGGGATACCAATTGATTGCTTCAGCTTCTAGTGAGTCTTAATCTCCAGAATGTTTAGTCGCTCTCGTCGTAACTTGGCTCGCTGGTTTACGCTCTCAATGGGCAGTATTCTGGTCATCTTTACCGGAATACTCTACTTTTTAGAAGCAAAAGACCAAATGTCGGCGTTTGACCAGGAACTTTACCAAACAAGCCGAATCATGGCTGCAGCGGTAGAAGATGAAATCTACCAAAATCGACGGCATATTACTCTAGAAGATGTCCCAGTCCTGGGTGGTGAAGCGTTGCCTGTTGAAAGTAAGCTGGTCTTTGCCCGTTGGTATACTCCTGAACGACAATTGCTTCAGTTTATTGGTCCCATTCCGCCAGAACAATTAGAGAATGCATCGGGATTTGAAACCATTCAAGCTAGGGAGTACCCTTCACTCAATCTTTCTGCCGATTTACAACTACGTCAATTAACGCTTCCTGTTTTCCAAGAGGGGCAATTAATCGGCTACCTTCAGGTTGCTACGTCTCTCGAACCTATTGAGACAACCTTATGGTCATTGAGGCTGTTTTCCATGATAGGTGTACCTACTGCCTTGGGTGCGATTAGTCTGGCGGGTTGGTTTCTGGGGGGAATTGCCATGCAGCCAATTCGTGAATCCTACGAGCGATTAAAGCGTTTTACAGCAGATGCTTCTCACGAACTGCGAGCACCAATAGCGGCAATTCTCAATAATGCTCAGTTTGGATTACTCGAACCCATTGATCATCACGAACAGCACATTCGCCTAGAAAATGTGGTTGAGATTGCTGAATCGATGGGAACACTAGTGAGTCAGTTGTTATTTTTGGCTAGAGGTGAAGGGCAGATAGCGCCGGAAGCCCTACAACTTATTGATTTGGTTAGCTTACTCCAAAAGTTGGCAGAAAAATATACCCACCAGGCGCAGACAAAAAATTTAACCTTCACCTGTGAATTACCAGAACAGCCTGTACTCCTGAAAATGAATCCTGATTTGATAGTTCAAGCAGTGAGTAACCTCCTGAGTAATGCCTGCCGCTACACGCCATCTGGAGGTAGCGTTCAATTGCAAGCCTTTCCTCAGTCCCATTGGATGATTATCCAAGTGAAAGATAGCGGGATTGGAATTCCAGAAACAGATTTACCCCATATCTTTGAGCGATTTTATCGAGTTGATAACGTGCGATCGCGCGAAACTGGGGGCTTTGGGCTAGGATTAGCGATCGCCAAGCAAATTGCCCAGGCACATGGAGGACAGATGACAGCCACCAGCAACCCAGGGCAGGGTTCAACGTTTCAAATCAAGCTGCCCTTGGCTTGATACCTTCATGTTACTTTTATCCGTCAATCTGAAATAAAGCACAACTTGAGAAACCCAGATTAGAGGATATCAGGAAATGAAATCAGGCACTAAAATCGGTTTAACGCTAACTGCCATCGCTGCGTTGGCAATCCCAATTTCCGTAGAGGCACAAACTAAAATTGGCGAGTTGTTCAATACTCGTACCGTCACTATTTCGGGTGAAGTAACCAGCATCTTTGACGATGAATTTATCCTTGACGACGGCACAGGACAAATCATTGTTGAAGCAGAATCTCGCCCTTTGCGGCAAGCGAACCTTGCTTCAGGAGAGAAAGTCACAGTGACTGGAAACTACGACGATGATGAGTTTGAAGCTGTGAGTATCACCCGCGCTAACGGTGAAAATATCCCCATTTACGATGACTAATTTTGGCATCGTTGAATTGCAGCAGAAGCGGCACATTGGCTTAAATCGGAAGTACTGCCGCTTTCTGCGGATGCTATCCGTTGAATGAACTATACCGTTTAACGAGTCTAACGCTGATTTATCAATTATGTAGGGCTTGCTGCACAAAGCGGAAATTCTTAGCCATCAGTACTTTAAGCAGCCTTGACAGTTGCTTTTGTACTCCTTAATTTGGTAAGATTCGTCAAAACCCTTGTACTTCCACCAGGGCAAATGTACTGAAAATCTGTTGTAGGGGCGGGTTTATAAATATTTAGGCTTTTCCACCCAAATATTTATAAATCCGCTCTTACTGTATTCCATCAATCCGCTTTCTAAGCGGGTAACGCGATTCGAACGCGCGACATTCACCTTGGCAAGGTGACGCTCTACCACTGAGCTATACCCGCATTTTTTTTACCTTTCTCCAGCTTGTCAGAATAATCGCAATTTGTCAACTTTTTTTAGCTGTTCGGGGGAGTTCAAATTGTAGGGTGCCTTACTAACGCACCATTTATAGCAGTAGACACATCGCTTAGGACAAACAAACCCTGGTAGAGACGTTGAATGCAACGTCTCTACTAAATCATGGATGTCCTAACCGACGAGAGCGGTTGCTATATTTTTGGTGGGTTACGGCTGATGCCTAACCCACCCTACACTCTCAACGAAGCTCAATCCACTCCTTCAATGGGCGCAAATCCCTGACGCTGAATATTCTCTGTCACCACACGGGGTTCCAAAAATTGCAGCAAATAATCCGGTCCTCCCGCCTTGGAACCCACACCAGAAAGGTTAAACCCACCAAAAGGTTGCCGTGCCACGATCGCTCCTGTAATCGTGCGGTTAATATACAAGTTACCCACTTCAAACTCAGTAGTCGCTTCGTCAATGTGGGAAGGGGTACGGGAATACAACCCACCAGTAAGGGCGTATTTGGTACTATTGGCAACCTTCAGCGCCTCCTGAAAATCCTTCACCCGAATTACGGCAACCACTGGACCAAAGATTTCCTCTTGGGCAATCTTGGCATCGGGTGACACATTAGTAAAGATAGTAGGACTAATGAAATAGCCTGTCTCCGGTGCTGGCATCTCCACAGCAATGTCTGCTTCTTGCCGTCCTTTTTCGATATAATCCCGAATGCGATCGCGTGCCGTAGCATCAATAACAGGACCTACCTTCGTACTGGGGTCTTCTGCTGCACCAATATTAAGTGATCGCGTAGCTGCCGCCAAACGCCCCACAAAGGTATCGTAAACCGACTCCAGCACAATCACTCGCGAACAAGCCGAACACTTCTGACCGCTGTACCCAAATGCTGACTGTACCACACCCGCCACTGCCTGATCTAAATCAGCACTCTCATCGATAATCATCCCGTTCTTCCCGCCCATCTCAGCAATCACCCGCTTCAGGTGCATTTGCCCAGGTTGTAATATCGCCGCATCAGCATAAATACGGCAACCCACTTCCTGAGAACCCGTGAAAGCGATTAAGTGAACATCAGGATGCTTCACCATGTATGCCCCCACCAGGGAACCCTTGCCAGGAACGTACTGAAACACGCCCTTCGGTATCCCAGCCTCGACTAAAATTTCTGCCAGTTTCGCGGCAATGACTGAAGAGACTTCAGCAGGTTTGAGCAACGTACAATTCCCCGCCACAAGTGCTGCAACTGCCATTCCTGTAGCAATCGCCAAGGGAAAGTTCCAGGGAGAAATAACAACAGCAACACCTCTCGGTTTGTAGATATAGCGGTTATTTTCTCCAGCAATATCGTAGTTATACCCTTGGTCGAGCCGTTCCATTTCCGAAGCATAGTAGCGGCAGAAGTCAATCGCTTCCGATACTTCTGCATCCGCTTCCCGCACCGCTTTCCCGACTTCTAAGCACATCCAAGCCGATAGTTCGGCACGGCGTTCTTCCATCAAATCTGCCGCTTTGCGCAGGATACCCGCCCGTTCCCGGACTGGAGTCCGCCGCCAACTAGGGAATGCCGCTTTTGCTGCTTGCAGCGCTTGGTCAGCTTGTTCGATAGAAATCAGACCAATTTTACCGATAATCTCACTAGGATTAGAAGGATTAACGGAATTTACTGTTTCCTGAGTATTTTGATAGTCCCCATTAATAAGAGGTAAATAGGTTTTACCGAGCTGTTGGCGAACGGTTTCAAACGCTTTCTTTGCTTCCTGCCTAGCTTCTACCTGGGCATAGTCTGTATCCGCCGCATTCGGAAATGAGGAATAGGGAATTTCCGGCTCCCGGGCTCCCGGGCTCCCCGGCTCCTCGGCTCCCGGGCTCCCGGGCTCCCCTGCCACAACTGGGGGGGCAATTAATTCCTCAATCGGTCGATCTTCTAAACTTTGCCGTAGGAAAGAACTATTTGCAGTATTTTCTAACAAACGCCGAATTAGGTAAGCCATTCCTGGCAGCAGTTCCCCATAAGGGGCATAGACGCGCACCCTATGTCCTCGCTGAACTAATGCCTTTGCCAAGGGGTCGCCCATGCCATAGAGGACTTGCATCTCGAAGTGGCGGCGGGGAATATTGAGGTGTTCGGCAACGGTAATGGCTTTGGCTTGCGATCGCACATTATGAGAGCCTATTGCTGCATACAGACACTCATGATTTTCGAGCAAAAGCTGGGTCATTTGCTCGAAATTGGCATCGGTTGCGGCTTTATCGTTGTAGACGGGTTGATGCCAATGGTTTTGGACGGCTTTAATGGTTTCTTGATCCCAATATGCCCCTTTCACCAGTCGCACGGTGAGGGGATAGCCGCGCTGTTTTGCCCAGGTAATTAAATCTCGTAAGTCTTGCTGACTGTCGCGCAGATAGGCTTGCAGCGTCATACCGACATCGGTACGGGAACGAAATTCTTCTTCCATCAGCAGTTCTTTGAGGATAGAGAGGGTCATGTCTTTGTAGACATACTGCTCCATATCAAAATGAACGGCTGCCCCTAGTTCTTTGGCACGGCGCAGGAGGGTGCGAATGCGATCGCAAACCTGTTCTTTGCTACCTTTGGGGTCGAGGGGGTCAAACTGGGAATAAAATGCGGTTAGCTTGACAGATACTTGAACCTGTGAAATTGATTCTCCATCTGCTTGATCAATTTGTCCTACCGTTGACCAATTCTTGGCTTCTTGGGTAAGCTGTCCCATCAAATCTAGATAACTGTCCAGATAAGATTGCGCCTCAGCTTCGGTAATGACGGCTTCTCCCAACAAATCGATGGTGAAAGCCATCTTATCTTTCCGCAGCCGCTCTATCGTCTTAATAACCTGCTTGATAGTTTCCCCAGCTATGTATTTATGAGCCAGGGTTTCAACGGCACTGGATACAGTCGTTGCCGCCAACTGTCCTGGCATTGAGTCGGGGTTGGCAAAGTTCAGCAGCGTTTTCAGTGCAGCCGGGAGTTCTACTGACTCATCTCCCAGGTATTCCTGTAAGTGACGAGCAACTTCAGTTTTGCTGCGTAAGGCGGGGAGGGTGTCAATGAAGCGGAATAGCTGCACCCGTAAACCGGGGTTGCTCATTGCCCAAGCCAATAACCTATCATCCCAGCGCATTTGGTCGCGCATTTGGGCAAAGAAGGAACGCTTTTTATCCTGGGTGGCGTCTAGAAGTTGTTTGGCAATTTCGGTCGTTTTGGCTTCGTAGATGCTTTGGGAAACTTGTACAACCACGGCTGATAGACTCCTAATTCTGGGCAGTGGCAATAGATTGCAGACTTATAATTATAAGCTCTTGTCTGCCTAACTATCCCATCCCACCTCCCCCTATCGTTTACCGTTTAGGGTTATTCCCCCCCCACGGTTGCAGATGCGCTAGGCTATATGGCTTAATGATTGTAAGACAATTGGCTGATGCCAGTCAGAGTGTCATTTTGTACAATTAGGTTAGATCTCAACTTGCTCGACTATGTCAAAAACATTGAGCGTGCATCCTAGGTATATCCAGGAGGTTGAACGGGTTTGGAAGTATAAAAGCAACGAACGAGAGCCAGACTTACCTGAAAAGTTAGGTCGTTCTCTACCTATTGTAATTGATAATCTCTTCCTGAAAGGTCAACCCGTTAACCGCCACAATTTCTTACAAATCTGCCAAATATTGGGACTCGACTGGCAAGAAGTCGCTGGCTTGGAGGTAGGAGACGCTCAATCTACTTCCTTGTCTGCATTAATAAATTCTTGCACAACTCAAGCAAACTCAAGTCCAGATAATAGCTTAAATACTGTTGATGACGCATTAAACGATTTGGTGCGCACGCTCTGTGAAATGTTAGGTCGCCTGACTCGAAGAGCAGGAGATTTGCTGCGAGCCGATCGCACCAGTATTTTCTTATTGGATCGAAGCAAAAAAGAAGCGGGTTCGCTGATTGCTGAAGATGGGCAAGGTGGCTCTCTGATGATCGACATTCCGATGAATCGCGGAATTGTCGGTTTAGCTGCCATGTCCTCAAAAGTCGTCAACATTCCCTTCGATGTCTATGATGACCCCCGCTCCGAACAAGCGAAGAAAACCGATCAAAGAACGGGGTATCGCACGTATACGATTTTGGCGTGGCCCCTGTTAAACAACCAACAAGAGGTTGTTGCGGTCGTGCAGTTTATTAACAAGTTAAATCTAAATTACGATCCTAAAGACGACTTATTTAAACGAATTAATACAAAAGGGTTTGCACCAGAGGACGAAGTTGTATTTGCTAAATTTGCCCCTTCAATTTTGGGAATTTTAGGTAAATGTCAGCTATGTTATCAACTTGCCCAGAAACTGAAAGATAACCAAGAAATTACCCGAGGGGGTGTCGCCCTTACAGAAACAGAGCTGATTACAGAACTCAGACAGCGTGAACAGCAACTGCTACAAAACCTTAGCAAGTGGTAGCTCCAATCAAGACGAGAAACCCCAAGGGTGAGAGATCGCTAGGGTAAGCATCACTGCATAGGTTAGCTTTACTGACACAACTTGAGAGAAGCTGCCTGGATATAACCTGTCAGAGGTTCGGAAATCGGCACCCAACCATTTGCGCCGCGATTGACAATTGTGACCAAATCTCCATTCTCTACAGACCCCAGAACTGCGCTATCAATGGATGGGCTTTCGCGAACAGCCAAACCGCCAATAGCACTTACTCGACGGCAGTTTGCAGAGGTTGGCGGTGGAGTGGGTTGTGCGGAGCGATCGCATAATTTGAGATAATCCCCCGATACATAACCTTCTTGAGGCGAAGAAATCGGCACCCACCCATTTGTACCACGATTGACAATCGTGACGCGCTGCCCATCGGCTAACAGTCCGATAATAGGACTAGTCAATGAAGCCCTTTGTCGAACGCGAAGCCCCCCCAAGGCTGACACTTGACGACAGTTATCCGTTGGGGTTGGGGTTTTGGTAGGAGGTACGGGTTGTTCACACAAAGCCAGAAAAGCCCCATAGACATACCCTTTTTGGGGAGATGCAATGGGAACCCAGCCACCAGTACCGCGATTTTCAATAGTGACTAGAGTATTATCAGCCAATGAGCCAACAACTCGTCCATTTGGCGTGGCGCGGACGTTCAAATTTATACCGTTCGTAGAAACACGGCGGCAATTGTCTGAAGCTTGTGCCCGTTGCAATTCATCGGAGTTTTGGGATAGGGTTTGTTCTGAAACAGAAGGCTGCGAGTTTTGAGTTACTGCGGTATTAGTAGCAGTAGCAGTAGTGGGAAACGTTGCCACAGCGAAGGAAAAAGATGCTGTTAAGGCTACGGGCATTCTCCAACCCCTTATCGTTTTCATGGAAATAACTCCTCTCACACCAAAGTAGACGGATTTATTTTCCCAAAAAAAGGCTCCACTTACGCTTCAACATCTGAAGTGTTACTCTTCACCCCAGCACCCCAGCTCTAGCCTTGTGGTGGAAAGAAAAGTACTGGATGCCAACTGCGACGCATTAACTCACTAGCAAAGCTGCCTACGGGCCACTCAAGAATGCTTCCCATATGATTTGAGGAAATTGCGATCGCGCTAATGTCAAAGACTGTAGCCGCATCCAAAAGCTCTATGTAAGGATTGCCCTCCCGTACCTCTGTATGAACTTGCAAGTCAAGCTCTTCCAACTCAGCTTTGATCTCTTCTAGCTTTTCTTGTGCGGTTTGGAGCTGTTGCTTCTTCAGGACTGGTCTGCGTCCTCCTTCTTCGATGACCCACATGAGCATACACTGTTGAAGTGAGTCATCTGGTCGCTTTTGGGCATACTCTTTAACTTTTTGCACCAGATAATCAGCCGCTTTACTGCCGTCGTAGGGAATCAGCAAATATCGAAATAGGTGTCGGCTGCGTAGATCGAGTTCTTCACAAGTGTAAGTCGAAACAAGTTGTGGTCGCAGGATGAGCAGAGGTCTGGCACACCCTCTCGCTAATCCGGCTGTTGTACTTCCAAAGAGCTTTTCTTGCAAGAAGCTCCGGCTTTGCATTCCCGTTAGGATAACTTCACTCTTGTAGTTCTGCGCGACTTTTGGAATAGTGTCGAGGGGGCGTCCTGAAGGAACTTCGACGTGAACCTCAATACCCTCCGGTATGTTTTTCAAGCCGGAGCGCAAGCGATCGCTTGCTTTTAATATTCCTTCCTCGTCAATTCGGGGAATTTCTCCCTCAGTCCACAACGGTACGGTATGCAAAAAAACGATCTGCTTGATGCCGCTAGCCGCCAAACTAGGTACAAATTCTACAAATCGATACAAACCGTCAGCAAAATCGGTGCAGATTAGGCAACGCTGAAACATAGATTAGGGAGGATGGCTTTTCTCTAACACTACCATTTCAATCCCCCTTATTACTTCCTTCGCAGGTTTTATTCAATTACAGGTAAAGCTTTCAAATGATTCAATATCAAGGCATTGACTTCGGTTGATTGGACTCTTGACCTAAAAATTCCTGAAACTCCACAAAATATTCTGAGTCCAACTTACTCAACTACTTAATATCATTTTCCCAGAGTTGACGCCCCAGCATCCCCAGCTCTTTTCCTCCTTGGAACCTAGCAAGAGACGGAGGTCGCCCACTACAAGTTAGGGCTATGACAACTGAGTTAGACCTCAAACTGAGGATTTGCACCCAGTCCCCATTCATGCTTCAGGAACTCTTTGTACATCGTTTCCCGCATGATCATTTGCTCGTAGAGCTTGACCAAGAAGTCCTGCGCCTGCTCCCGGCTCATTTTCTGAACCTGAGTTTCAAAGGAGCGAATGCTGAACTGTTGCTCTATAGAAAGCTCAATCGGTGTAGACATGACTTTACTCCTAGATGAGTAGATTAGAGTAACAGAAGTCCTCGTTGTCGGGGGACTGGGCATCGCTGAACGAATCAGCTACCTTTTCCTGTTATTACGAATCGTAACAACTATTTGACAAAATGACCATACTCCCAAATGAGTAGTTCTGTTAAACCGAAAGATAGAAAACCCTCCTTGAAAGTTTCCTAACTTAGGATTGAGGCTGTTGTATCAGTTTGATACCAAAGCAAACTGTCCAATACGAACAATTACCTGAGTGTATTTACTAGACATCAGCAAAATTTATCAGTGTAAATACGGTAATGATTTCTGCAATTAGCAAAACTTGAATATCTGTAAAGCTTAATAACACAGCCTTTCAAGCTTATTCTCCCTCCTGTGAGGTAATTTTTCTTTTAAATTATTTGGTTACAAATGCTACCAATATCTTGCTTTCACCACTTAGAGAGAGAACCGTTAACACGTTCAAGCAATTTCTGCGACACCTGATAAGTAACTCTGTCAGCAGAGACTAGCTTAGTTGTAGATGTTCTTGGCAAAGACCCCGACTCTAAAGCTACCAAAAAATTTTCCCTCAAGCTAACTCCTAATTCTGGCTTTCATCAAGATTTCACAAAAGTCTCACCGTTTATGAAGAGTTCGATAAGACACGCCTAGCCTATAGACAAAAAACTGTTAAATCAGATACAAATGAGATAGGACAAAAAGTTGGAGACAGATTAAATAGTTCCATAAAAACCGCCTTGCTTTTCCTGTAACTCTTAAAGCGGTTACTAAAGTTTTTTCAACAAAGACAATTTCCAGTTAGTCACTCAGAGCAGTTGGAATTTCCATCCAACTGCTTTTTTCTTAAAATTATCTCCCCCATCCTCCCCATCTCCAGTCCCTCCGTTAAAATGGGGCTATGTCCAAATCCACTCCTATCCCCAACCCCGCTCCCACTGCCGACGCTTCATGGGCAGCACCACCGCTATTGATCCTCATTGACGGTCATTCTCTAGCCTTTCGGTCATATTTTGCCTTCGCCAAAGGGCGCGATGGGGGACTGCGAACCACAACTGGCACTCCCACAAGTGTTTGCTTTGGCTTTCTCAAGTCGTTGTTGGAGATTATGAGTTCAGAACAACCCCAGTCGATAGCGGTTGCCTTTGACTTGGGCTTGCCTACGTTTCGCCACGAAGCCGACGATACTTACAAAGCCGACCGACCGGATACACCAGAAGACTTCATTCCTGACTTAAAGAATCTTCAGGAGTTGCTGCAAGCCTTTAATCTGCCAGTTTTGACCTCTCCCGGTTATGAGGCGGATGATGTGTTGGCGACGTTAGCCAAACAAGGGAGTGAAAAGGGTTATCAGGTCAAGATTTTAACAGGCGATCGCGATTTATTTCAGCTAGTAGATCCGGAAAAACAAATCAGCGTTCTTTACTTTAGCAAAGATTTTTTGAAAGGGGGTCGTTCTAATCCACCTACAGAAATCGGCACCGAACAAGTTAAAGAAAAACTCGGCATTACACCCGAACAGGTTGTAGATTACAAAGCCCTCTGCGGCGATAAATCAGATAATATCCCCGGAGTTAATGGAATTGGAGACAAAACGGCTGTTAGTTTGCTGAATGAGTACGGCTCCCTTGAGGGAATTTATGCGTCGTTAGACCAGGTAAAAGGTGCTGTAAAAAAAAGACTGGAAGCGGGAAAAGAAGCCGCAGAACATTCCCGTTATCTTGCCCAATTAAAATATGATGCTCCAGTGGAGTTCACCCTAGAAGACGCCAGACTGGAGGGATTTGATACATCTGTACTGAAACCTCTATTAGAAAAATTAGAATTTCAGTCTTTTTTGGGCAAAATTGACCAACTCCAGCAGAGTTTTGGGGGTAAAACTGTTGAAGAACCCTCAACGCCCCTATCCTCAGAATCTGTAGAAACTAAACCTATTGCACTGGAAGATAATGACCTCTGGTTTTGGTCTGCTGAGGAAACCGAAGCCTATCAGGAACAGATATCACCACCAGCCGAGATGCAACTGTGCATCATCAATACACCTGAAAAACTGACTGAATTGGTGAAGCAACTGCAAGAGTGTACTAATCCTGACATACCTGTTGCTTGGGACACGGAAACCAGCGATTTAGAACCACGGGATGCTCAATTAGTAGGAATAGGTTGCTCTTTTGCATCTCCTAACCCTCCCATGGTAAAAGGGGGAACGGAGGAGAAAGAGAACGGTGAAAGTCAGTCTTCAGAGGTTCAAGTTGCCTACATTCCCATCAATCACACGGACGGGGGCAATTTAGATAAAGATACGGTTCTAGATGCATTACGTCCAATTTTAGAAAGCGATCGCTATCCCAAAGCGTTACAAAATGTAAAATTTGACCGCTTGGTGCTGCGCTGTCAGGGCATTCAGCTAAAGGGTGTGGTTTTCGACACGATGCTGGCAAGTTATGTTCTAAATCCCGATAATAGCCACAACCTCAACGACCTTGCCGAGCGCTACTTACAAGGAATTAAGCCGAAAAGTTACAAGGATTTGAATATTCCCAAGGGAAAAACCATTGCTGATTTGGGTGTTCAAACTGTAGCAGACTACTGCGGACTGGATGCCTATGCTACGTTTCAATTGGTTCCCAAACTGAGGCAAGAATTAGAGAAAGTTCCTAAATTGCACGAGCTTTTACTCAATGTGGAACAACCCTTAGAACCCGTTCTAGCTGAGATGGAATATAGGGGTATTCGTATTGATACAGATTATCTTAAAGAACTCTCGGTATCCTTAGAAAACCAATTAGAGACAATTGAACAAGATGCTTATCAGATAGCTGGGGAACAGTTTAATTTAGGTTCTCCCAAGCAATTGAGTGAGTTGCTCTCTAAAACACTGGGTTCATTATTTCACAAGAAGTCTCGTAAAACTAAGACAGGCTATTCGACTGACCACGCTACCTTAGAAAAGCTACAAGGCGACCATCCAGTTATCGATAAAATTCTAGACTACCGCACTTTATCAAAGTTGAAGTCCACCTATGTGGATGCCTTACCCGCGTTAGTACGCCCCGATACACAGCGAGTGCATACAGATTTCAACCAAACGATAACCAGTACAGGGCGTCTGTCGTCGTCTAATCCTAATTTACAGAATATCCCCATTCGTACTGCATTTAGTCGGCAAATTCGCAAAGCATTTTTGCCTGAATCGGGTTGGTTATTGGTGAGTGCTGACTATTCCCAAATCGAGTTACGCATCTTAGCGGATCTGAGTAAAGAACCGATACTCATTGAAACGTATCAGAATAATGAGGACGTTCACGCGGTAACGGCAAAGTTGCTATTTGAAAAGGAAGAAGTGACGCCAGATGAACGTCGTTTAGGTAAAACGATTAACTTTGGTGTAATTTACGGAATGGGGGCGCAACGGTTTGCGCGGGAGGCTGGGGTAAGTGCAACGGAGGGGAAGATATTTATTGAGCGGTTTAACCAGCGTTATTCTAAGGTTTTTGAATATTTAGAGACGAAGAAGCAGGAAGCGATCGCACAAGGTTACGTTGAGACTATTTTAAAACGCCGCCGCTATTTCAACTTCAACAGCAGCAGACTTCGTAGCTACAAAGGAAAAAACCCCCAGGATATTTACCTTGATAAACTTAAAGGGCTAGATCAATACGATGCGGCTTTGCTACGTGCAGCAGCGAATGCACCCATTCAAGGTTCAAGCGCAGATATTATCAAAATTGCAATGGTGAACGTGCAGAAACTATTGCAGGGCTATCAGGCACGGCTGCTATTGCAAGTTCATGATGAATTAGTGTTTGAAGTTCCCCCACAGGAGTGGGAAGAATTGCAGCCGCAAATTCGGGAGACGATGGAATCGGCAGTTGAGCTGAGTGTTCCCCTCGTGGTTGATGTGAATGCTGGAGATAATTGGATGGAAACGAAGTAGAGACATTGTATGTGTCTCGTTACAATCCATCAGATTCCTTTATTTACCTCCAATTCAGCCGCCAAACCACAATGGTCAGACGGATACAACCTCGGATCATGGGGTGCAGGGGAGTCGAGAATCCGTTGGCAATCCCGTACACGCAGGTGCTGATTGACGAAAATATAGTCTCGCGTGTCGCGTTTGGGTTGCAACCTACCGTAGGTTCGCAAGTCTCGTAGGGTGTAGTGTAGCATTCGCCGCCAACCGCGCCACAGGGGTGTAGGGTAAGTATAGTCTGGCTCGTACCCATGGTGGGCAGCGTAGGCTGAGGTAAATTGTTCCCGCATTCGGCAAATTGCCAGATCCTCAGGGGTGCCATTAAAATCACCCACTGCCACCACTGGCATTTCTGGAGGGAGTTCGCCCAGCCAATTCAGTAGTAATTTGATCTGCTTGTCTCGTTCGGGACTCGAACCAACCGACCAGTAGTAATGCCCATTGCAAAAAACCAGTGGCTGACCCTCTATTTCAACTTGCACGTACTGCGCGAATCGTCCCTGACTTTGCAAATCTAGTTTAGTCTGCTGCACGAAGGGATAGCGGCTGAGAATGGCTGCTCCGTATTTTGGATTCTTTTGAGGATCTGATTTTTGGTAGGGCACTAAATAGATATGAGGTATATTGAGCTGTTGGGCGAGCCAAGCGCTAGTATCTTCCGGTAACTTGACCTCCTGTAGTCCAATCAGATCTGCTTGTTGTGCCTTCAGCCCCGCTGCTATGAGTTCACGCCGCTCTTCCCATCGATCCATTTCATACAAAATATTAATCGTGACAACTTTGACCACGTTTGGATGTACTCCTTCTTTGTCAACAAAAGATGATATTATTTTTCACTTTAGATAGGGCGATCGCAAAATGTTATCAGAAAATTGAATGGAGCAACAAGTCAGATAATCTCCTTGAGTAACAGCTTAGAACAGCGTTAATGCTAGATGTTTATGCCTTTAGATCGCCGTCAGTCACACTAACTGTTGTCCGAAATCACCATTTCTTTGTGAAGTCGGGTGAGGAAAATCTATTGGATCATTTTCTATCATTTCGGAGTCCTTGAGAAAAAGTCGGTACTATCTATTAGGAGTGCCTACCATGAAAGCAAGACACATTTGGTTTGCGACTATTACCATTTTCGATATCGCCATCTTATTTACCGCCCCCTTCCTCATTCAACTTTTTTCTCAACTGCCCTAACCCTGGCTGCCTTCTGGAGATAAACAAAACAGTCATTATTCCCTGAGTAAAGAGGTGTTCCCAACTATCTTGGAGGTGTTTATGCGGAACTTAAAAATTGAAAGTTAAAAATTGAATGATGCATCCTCCCAAAGAAGTAGCTTCTGTAAGTCCTTGGCTGTATTGGTCTCTTTTCCCCATCCATCGGGTCTTTCTGAATCTTTACTTCGGTCAAATTGTAATTGAAGGGCAGGAAAATTTACCCGATACTGGACCTGTGGTTCTTGCTCCCAAGCACTTCAGTCGTTGGGACCCTGTGGTTCTTGTCTCACTTAGCAAGGAGCCCTTGCGATTTCTGACCAATGCCAATCAGTTTGAGGGGTTTCAAGGCTGGTTGATTAAAAGACTGGGAGCCTTTCCCGTCGATTTGAGCCATCCTAAAGTTTCTAGTCTGCGTGGTGCTATCGAACTGTTGCAAGCAGGAAAAAAACTCGTCCTCTTCCCCGAAGGGGGAATTGTGCGCGACCAACCCCTAAGACCTCTCAAGACGGGTTTAGCGCGTTTGGTGCTGCAAGCTGAATCTTTGGCACAAGAGCCTTTACAAATTCCCATTGTTCCCGTTGTAATGCGCTACGAACCCGGTCCTTATGCGGGAGCAACGGTATTCATCACCATCGGTTCGCCACTTTACACTGAGGAGTACCGTCAGAAAAACGATAAAGACACGGCTCAGGCACTCACACAGGCTTTACAAGGGGCGATACTTAAGGGGTTGCAGCCCTTTAACATTAAAAAACATTAAATTTATTAAATCAATCATAAGTTTTGCGGCAAACCGGATAGCAATCTGAAAAATATCTAAAACTATCGAAGTGTTGCTTCAAGATCGTTAGAGTGGTAAGTGACTCTAGATTTTTCGAGAGTCAACTGACCCACCGCCCAGTCCTCCGGACTCACGAGTCGGTACTCAGGGTTTATTGAATTTGATTGGCAATTGGTGCTATGGCTGAATCAGTCCTTCATCGGCAAGTTGTTACGCCCAACAAAGATCTGTCCCAATCCCAAGAGCGCATCCGCCGCTTAGTCTGGAAGATAGCGATCGCAACCCTGCTTTTAATGGCAGTTGGCAGTGCGACGCGGGTGATGAATGCGGGGTTGGCTTGTCCTGACTGGCCCCTGTGCTATGGGCAATGGGTGCCAAGCCAGCAGATGAACCTGCAAGTGTTTTTGGAGTGGTTTCACCGACTTGATGCTGCCTTGATTGGGATCAGTGCGATCGCTTTGGTGGGTTTGTCTTGGTGGGAGCGGCAGGCTTTACCGAAGTGGCTGCCTTGGGCGTCATTGTTTGCCTTGGGTCTAATTGTGTTTCAAGGGGTTTTGGGTGGACTAACCGTTACCGAACTCCTGCGGTTTGACATCGTTACAGCTCACTTGGGAACTGCCTTGCTATTTTTCTGTACTCTACTTGTCATTGGTACGGCACTCGTTCCTTACAAAGGTACGGGAGCGGTTGGTAAGTTACCTTGGATAGGTTTGACTGCGGCAATTTTGGTTTACCTACAAAGTCTCCTCGGCGGCTTGGTGGCATCCCGTTGGGCATTGCATCAGTGCTTTGGAGCCTCTCAACTTTGCTCAGTCATGAACAGCCACATTGCGGGTGTGGTTCCCGCAACACTGGCAACCCTGCTAGTCGGGTGGATGGCGTGGCGAACCCCTGCCTTGCATCCAGCACTGCGACAGTTGGCGAATTTTGCCATGGGATTGGTCATTTTACAGATAATCTTGGGTGTAGCAACCTTCTGGTTACACCTGCAAGTTGAACCCCTAACCGTTGCCCATCAAGCGATAGGAGCCGCTTTACTGGGAGCATTGGTCGTTTTTACAGTTTTATCGTTGCGCGATCGCGCTGCCTTCCCTATGGCTGAAAACTGTAGTTCAGATCACTCTACTACCCGAATTCATCATTCATAATTCCCATGGATTTTGGATTGAAATTTTGGGGCATTAGTCTTTAGCATGAGTAGTGTTTAGGAGTATCCCCCCGCAACGGTAACTAGTGCTACTGAACGATTGCATCGTGCGTGTTGTTAAAAAAAAAGGAATTGGTGAATTAATGATTGGGACAACTGCATCCCGTCAACATGAAAACTTTCTGCAAGTTGTTCAAAGCTATTATCAGCTAACAAAGCCTAGAATTATTCCCCTGCTGCTAATTACCACAGCCGCAGGGATGTGGATGGCATCTGATGGGCGAGTCGATCCGGTATTGCTATTAGTCACCTTAGTTGGTGGTACTCTAGCCGCCGCTGCCGCCCAAGTGTTGAACTGCATTTACGATCGCGACATAGACTATGAGATGCTGCGCACGCGCCACCGTCCCATCCCGTCCGGTCGGGTGCAGCCTCGCGACGCTTTTTTGTTTGCACTTGCCTTGGCTGTTATTTCCTTCACCCTCTTGGCGGTATTTGCTAACGTATTAGCTGCTCTGTTGGCAATGTCTGGGATCGTTTTCTACATGGGTGTCTATACCCATTTACTAAAACGTCATACCTCCCAAAATATTGTGATTGGCGGTGCTGCTGGTGCAATTCCAGCCCTCGTGGGGTGGGCAGCCGTTACGGGTGAATTAAGTTGGGCGGCTTGGTTGTTGTTTGGGATTGTCTTCCTATGGACGCCTCCTCATTTTTGGGCATTAGCTTTAATGATTCGGGATGACTATGCCAAAGTGGGTATTCCCATGTTGCCCGTGGTAGTAGGTGAAGAGTCTACTACCCGTCAAATCTGGTTTTATTCCCTGTTAGTCGTACCTGCGTCGTTGTTGCTCGTTTATCCCTTAGGCGCTTCTGGTATTCTTTACGGTGCGATCGCTATACTTTTGGGCAGTATTTTTCTGCAAAAAGCGTGGCAGCTATTGCACAACCCAACGGATTACCAACTTGCCCGAGGGATGTTCAAATACTCGATCCTCTACATGATGCTTTTGTGTACTGGCATTGTGGTCGATAGCCTACCTATAACCCAGCAATTTACGACTGCTGTGACAGATAACTTGCAGACCCTAGTTAGTGCCATACCGCTCCTGCAAGAAATCATGCATTGATACGTTATCAAAGAGCGATCGCACAACTCTGTACAAAAAAACCCGCTAGTTTACGTCCTAGCAGGGGAACAGAGGAAAGATGCATCAGGGATTATTTTCCCCCTAGAGACTAGTTTGAACGCCTCATGTTTATGATCGCGTTGGCGCAAATGTATAACTTTGCGGTATTCAACAAAAAGAATAAGGCGATATCCCTGATATAGCAACTGCCAAGACGGTTAGGACATATATGAATTTAGTAGAGACGTTCCGCCGGAACGTCTCTACCAGAGTTTGTCCTAAGATATGTGTCTACTGCTATATCTGACAACTCAAAATCGCCTATCTTTCCCGATACCACTCCTACCCTACCGTATACAGAAATGGTAGATGCACCCTGGTTAATAACCCTCGGCTCCTGGAGTTGAGGGTTTTTTGTTTAGGACTGATGCAACTGGCTAGTACTCTAAGGCAGCAGTTTTTGACTACTTCAAGAGAGACAAGGGGGATTTTACCGGGTCACTTATTTCTGCTCGCCTGGTCTAGGCTATTTGCTAGATATAGATATGGTATTCTCTAATTCAGAGAAACCTCGACAAGAGGAGACGCTCATTCTATGATATGAGTGAAAAAGTTTTTGACGGACGTTCGGCGAAGCTCAGTCGAGCCGCTGAAAGCGGGGGCGAAAACCCCAGGGAGCCGTCAAAACCCTTAAACTTTCCTACCCATGAATCCCGGCAACGGGATTGAAACTTTCGCTACTGCTAGGCAATAAGCGATCGCTTTAGTATGGGTAGCGACCAAGATGGTCGCACTACAAGGATTTCGCAATTATTGACAATAACCTTTAAATGACAAACAGCTTATTACCGTTTTAAAACTTGAGCGATCGCATTCTCTAATTCCCCCTTACTCAAATCGGTAATAATAAAGACTTCTTGAAAAGTTTTTCCTGCCCGAGCGATGAGCTTAAATCCGCCGCGAATCGGCACGGATACTTTGAGTTCCATCTTGGGGCGATGGCTTTTGGCACGTCCAATGACCGCAGGTGTAATGGTTTGAATGCCACTGTAGCGAGTGAGGCGTTCCAGAACTGGAATCAAACCCGGAAGGTGGGTAGAGTGATTCCAAACCAATCTGCCGCCATTGGAATTTTTCATTTATTTATGCTGCCTCCAGGGGAGCCATGGTTAAGCCAGCACGACTTAACTGCTGATGGTAAAGTTCTGCCTGTTCTTGAGGACCTACCCAGACAATGGCTTGACCTTCATTGTGAACTTGATTGGTGAGTTCCCAGGCAGAATCGGTTGTCATTCCCGGAATGTACTTTACCAAGCAATCGTGAACGTGCTGGAACGTGTTTACATCGTCGTTTAGAACAATCACCTTATACTTAGGATAAGGGCTGCGTGTAACTTGACTCGATTTTTCAGGAGCTTGAATTGGTGCGGCAGATGTTGCTGACAGAGCTGCTGAAACTACCACAGTCATGGTGCTGTTCCCAAAATTCTTCAAAAAAAATTCAACAACCGGCATTCCTTTTAGTTTACAGTATCCCTGGTTAGTACCTCGGTACCCTGTATTGATCAAATGCGATCGCCAACTCGTCCTCCGTTAAGAGTCAAAGGGTATCCCTATCCCAATGCGGAGGTGCGATCGCCCTTATCCGCTTAAAGTTAAGCTTGTGAGTAGTCTCGCTATCGAAACAAGCGAACGGGAGATCTTTCTACCCATTCATCCCGATAAATCCCCCATTCTCCTCAGAGGTGTATGTGTTTTCAGGTCGTCCCAAAACCAGTTCTCGCCAAAGAAAAATTGTTAACGTTGTTCTCCGACACGGTTGGAGTTATATGCGAGGACTTCTCCTCGGCGGGAAAGCGGAAGAACCTTCACTGCCCCCCCCTAGAGTACTGTGCAATATTTTAGTAGACCTAGGTCCTGTATACGTGAAGCTCGGACAACTGCTCAGTACGCGACCCGATTTATTACCCCCAACTTATATTGAAGCCTTAACCTCCCTACAAGCTGAAGTCCCCCCTGTCGCTTGGGAAGCAGTAGAAACCGTTATTCGCAAGCAGTTACCACAACCCCTAGCAGAAATCTTTGCCATCATTCATCACCAACCTGTTGCCGCCGGCTCGATTGCCCAAACCCATCGTGCCACGCTAGTTGATGGGCGTGAAGTCGCTGTCAAAATTCAACGACCTGGTATTGATAAAGTGGTTGAGCAAGATATCAGGTTACTTCGCGGCTTGGCACGATTGGTCAATCGCACTCAAATGGGACAATACTACAATCTCATCGCTATCGTTGAGGAATTCGCAAGTGCGCTGCGGGCGGAACTCAATTTTACCCAAGAAGCTAGTTACACAGATCTCCTCCGGCGAAATCTCTCCAAAAGTTTCTGGTTCGATCCTCAACAACTGGTGTTACCTGAAATTTACTGGGATTTAACCAGTGACAAGTTACTCGTTATGGAGTGGCTGAGTGGAGTTCCCCTTTTATTAGCTGATTTTAAAGGAATAAATTCAGGTGGCGATGGCACTGCCGAACGGCGAGCGATTGCTGATTTACTACTCAGAGCTTATTTTCAACAATTTTATATTGATGGTGTATTTCATGCCGACCCTCACCCCGGAAATTTGTTTTATCTCGAGTCAGGGCGTATTGCTCTGATTGATTTCGGATTGATGGGTCGTTTAGATCCCCGCACGCAACAGATTTTAATCGAGTTAATTTTAGCGATCGCCAACTTAGATAGCAAGCGCTGTAGCCAACTAACCTTAGATCTCGCCGATTCTACTGAATTGGTGAATCTCGCTTATTTGCAAAATGATTTTGACCGATTGCTGCGACGTTATTACAACTTCAACCTATCCGAAATTAACTTTAGTCAATTAATCTACCAAATCTTACAAATTGCTCGGAAACACCAAATTCGCCTACCCAGCAATATGGGCTTGTATGCCAAAACCCTCGCTAATCTAGAAGGAGTAACTCGCCAACTCAATCCTGATTTCAACTTAATCGAGCAAATTAAACCCCTAATGGCAGATTTGTTTCGGCAACGATTAGTCGGACACGCACCCCTGCAAGACCTTTTAAGGACAGCCCTAGATATCAAAACTCTATCTTTAGATGCGCCTCGCCAAGTAGAAATGTTATTAGATCGAGTAACATCTGAAACATTGCAATGGAACGTAGCACTGCGAGGGCTTGAACCCTTTCGCCGCAGTCTTCATAGTGTCGGAAATCGACTCACCTTTGGAATTGTGACAGCCGCTATTCTCATCGGTGCTGCCATGATTTTTTCCCAAGCACCCAGTAATCCAGTTTTCTTTTGGGTGAGTGGTATTCTTTTTGTGGTTGCTAGTTTAATCGGCTTATGGTTAATTGTTAGTATGATTAGAAGCGGGCGAGTTAAGTAATTAGCTGATTTATCCCTCATCCCCCAGGTGAAGAGGTGCGAGTTTCCGGTTCCCTCTCCTGTGGGAGAGGGCTAGGGTGAGGGCGAATTAAAGTATTATCTTCGGCAAGATAGCCCTCACCCCCCCAACCCCCCTCTCCCGCAGGAGAGGGGGGTGATGAGGAGATAGAGGTAGAGGTAGAGGTAGAGATGTGGATGAGTTGGTTTATCTAGTCGGGGCTAGGAGGGATATTCCAGAGGAGTTGTTGCAACGGGCAAGGGAATTACGACAGCAACAAACTCCTGCGGAAAATATTTTGTGGGAGTGTCTGCGGGCAAATCGTCTGTACGGTTTTAAATTCCGACGACAGCATAATATTGGGCAGTACATTGCTGATTTCTACTGTCATACTGCCAAGCTAGTCATTGAGTTAGATGGTGAAATTCACCAAGCACAGACAGATCGAGATATCGATCGCGATTCGTGGCTAGAAGCAAACGGACTAACAGTTTTACGCTTCAAAAACAACCAGATAATCCAAAACCTCGAACCAGTACTCCAAACAATCCTCTCCTATTTCCCCTCTCCTGCGGGAGAGGGGTAGGGGGTGAGGGCAGCAATTCCTGCGGAACAAATGCCAGATAAATAGCGCGATCGCTCTTCAGTCCAGCCATCAAGATTATGAGTGTAAGTAGGGATTATAGATTTTGAGTGGTTCAGCCCCATGAAATACAACGGGATAAAAATTCTGCGATGGGTTCTGATTGGACTTCTCATTGCTTTAGCCATCTGGCTAGTCAACAAAATCGACATTGAGCAAGTTCGAGAACAGGTTGATCGCTTTGGCATCTGGGCACCTGCGATCGTGTTTGGACTGCGCTTTACCAGCATCATTATCCCAGTCCTTCCCGGAACCGCTTACGCAATTTTAGCAGGGGGTCTGTTTGGATTTGTTCAGGGATTGCTGATAGTCGTGCTGGCAGATTTAGCCTCCTGTACGTTCAACTTCTATATAGCCCGTCGCTATGGACGTGGTTTAGTGGAACGGTTTGTAGGTCAGCAATTTATGGAGAAAGTTGATCACCTCGCTCAACGCCATTTAGAACGCAACTTTTTCCTAATGACAGGCATATTTGATTTCGCCGCTTATGCTGTAGGACTAACCAAAACCCGTTGGCAAAGCTATTTGTTAGCGCTAGTCGTCAGCATTCTCATTGCCAAACCGCTTTGGGTAGCAACTGGAGCTGGAATCTTTGAAGGTAGTCAGTTACTCTTAGGCTTTGCGCTACTCGGAGCATTCGGTATCGGTATTGTGACAGCCGTTGTTCAACGTCAGTCAAATCAATGATCAGCTAGGGAATAGGGAGTGGGTAAGAAAACTAACTGTACCTCACCCGTCAAGTTTAATTGTGCAAACCTACTTACCTACTTATCAGATGTTTTACAATTATCCTGCCGCAAGGGAATCTGAATCACAAACTCAGTCCCCTGCCCAGCCTTGCTCTGGAAATAAAGCTGACCGCCATGCTTTTCAACCACAATTTGATAACTAATTGACAGTCCTAAACCCGTACCCGTTCCCACAGGCTTAGTGGTAAAGAAAGGGTCAAACAATTGCTGCTGAACTTGCTCACTCATCCCTGGTCCATTATCAACAATTTGGATAGTAATTTCTCGGTCATTGACAACCTTGGTTTGCACTCGAATCTGACCAGGATTGGTTTGAACTGTGGCAAGCGATCGCATCCTGTTTTGCTCATCAATTGCATCAATCGCATTAATGAACAAATTCATAAAAACTTGATTGAGCTGTCCTGCATAACATTCCACCTGGGGTAGGTCGCCGTAGTCTTTAATTATCTGAATTCCTGGATGTTCCCCTCGCGCTTTCAAGCGGTTTTGCAGAATCATCAGGGTACTATCAAGACCTTCGTGAATATTCACGGCTTTCATCTCCGCTTCCGCCACGCGAGAAAAGTTGCGCAGGGAATAAACAATTTCAGCAATCCGTTCTGCGCCTACCTTCATTGACTCCAGCAGTTTTGGCAAATCTTCAATTAAAAACTCCAAGTCTATTGCTTCGATTTCCGACTGAATTTCTGGAGTAGGTTTGGGATATTGCTGCTGATACAGTTGCAGTAAACCCAATAAATCTTGGGCATACTCCCTGGCGTGCATCAAATTACCATAGATGAAATTGACAGGATTATTAATTTCGTGGGCGACTCCAGCCACTAACTGCCCAAGACTGGACATTTTTTCACTCTGCACTAGTTGCGCTTGGGTTCGCCGGAGTTGTTCTAAGGCTTGCTCCAATTCTTGAGCTTGCTTTAACGCTTTGGCTTCTGCTGTACGGCTTTGCTTGTAAAGTTCAGCTTGTTGCAGAGCAATAGCTAACTGATCCGCTACTCCACAAATGAGCTCTACCTCTATATCCTGCCAGTGGTAAGGCTGGGCATCCACCACTAGTCCCAGCGCTCCCCAGACGGACGAGCCGCAGTGCAGGGGAACCAGCAACCAAGCACCCGGTAGTTTTTGGGCAATAGCTTGGTTGGCTTCGTCCTCAAAGATATTCGTATCGTCAATCCGCACAACTTCTAATCGCTTGAGTTTCTCAGTAATCGGATTGTGCTCATCGGGGATTTCTAGACCCACACCCATCGACAACCCTTGACCTTTGCAAGACTCAGCCACATTCACCCACAGCTTCCGTTCCGGTAGATATTGTACGATTTGAGCGCGGTCTACTTGCAGGAGATTTTCAATTTCTTGGGTGGCTGTAGAAAAAATCGTTTGTAAGTCGAGAGAGCGGCGGATTGCCTGCGTGAGGTGATTAATTGCCTGCTCCCGCAAGAAATGATACTGAGCTTGTCGATACAGTTGACTTTGCTGAATAGCGATCGCTACTTGGTCAGCCACCCCACGAATTAACTCGACTTCAGAGTCCTGCCAATGGTACGACTCTACATTTCTACCCAGCATTAAGCTCCCCAAAATACAAGACCCAAAGTGCAGGGGAACGAGCAGCCAAGCACCGGGAAAGTGTTGAGCCAAGCTCTTATGAATAGGGTCTTCAAACCTATTCGTATCATTAATCCGCACAACTTCCAATCGCTTCAGTTGTTCAGCAATTGGATTGTTTTCATCGGGGATTTTTCGTCCTAAAAACCCCGGTGAGTCGTCTGATTTGCGATACTCTGATACGTGTAACCAACCGTTCCGTTCCGGCAAATACTGGACGATTTGAGCCCGGTCTACTTGCAACAGTTCGCCAATCTCGCGAACGGCTGTAGCAAAAATAGTCTCTAAATCGAGAGAACTGCGAATGGCTTGCGTCACCTGATTGAGCGCTTGCTCTCCCAAGAAAAGGGATTTCGCCTGTTCGTAGAGTTGACTCTGCTGAATCGCGATCGCAACTTGAGACGCCAGGGAACCCAGCAAGTCTATCTCACATTGCTGCCAATGCTTAGGTTCATGGCAATGATGGGCAATCAGCAACCCCCACAATCGAGTTGCACTCTTTGTTTCTTTTTTGAGTAAGGACGGCAGATTAGTTGAGACGGGTGTGCCTGAGGGAGTACCATTTGCAATCGTTTGTTCACTTTGCAAAATCGGCACAACTAAGTTCGCCCGCACGTTAAACTGAGACAGTAAATTAACGTGGCACTCGCTGAGATTGGCGGTGTAGATATCGTCTATCGTTCTCACCCGACCTTCTTTGTATTGAGAGATATAGGTTGCTCTGAAACAAGGGTCATAGATATTCTCTCCTAGAATAGGAGAACACCTTTCATCAACCGATTCGACGACCACGTTGCCACTCCAGTCTGGCTCGAATCGGAAAATAATAACTCGATCTGTCTGCAAAACCTGTCGCACTTCGGCAACGGTGCGCTCTAGAATTTCCTCTAACTTCAACGATTGGCGGATACGTTGCGTGATCGCCCCAACGAGTTGCTCTCTCTGAAACTGCTGCCGTAGGGCGGCTTCAGCCTGCTGACGCTGGGCAATTTCCGTTTGTGCCTGTTGATAGAGTTCTGATTGATGAATCGCAATTGCGGTATGAGTGGCGAGGCTTTTGAGTAAATCGATTTCCCATCCTTGCCACTGCCTGGGTTCGCAGCATTGCTGCGCCACCAGTAGTCCCCAGAGTTTTTCTTCCTGTACAATTGGCACCACTAAGTTGGCTCTTACCTGAAACTGAACCAGTAGCTCGATATGACATGGAGTTAAACCGGCGGTGTAGATATCTTCAACGGCTTGAACTCGTCCCTGTTGGTAAAGATGGATGTAATCTTCGGCAAAATAGCGATCATTAATAGTGACGCCAGAAATAGGCATCCAATCTGAGTCTACCGATTCCACCACAACCATGCCACTGCCATCGTCATGGAGGTGGAAAATAATCACGCGATCGCAATTTAAAACGTGCCTAACTTCGGCGACTGTCGTATTGAGAATTTCATCCAAATTCAAGGACTGGTGAATGCGTTGGGCGATTGCCCCCAGGAGTTGCTCTTTTAGGAACTGCGTTTGCAAGACGGCTTCTGCCTGCTTTTGTTCGGTTAAATCCAACACAAAAGCAAATCCCCGACCCGTGTCTCGCTCGTCTTCAAAACAAGCTCCTGCTAGAATAATGGGGACGCGACTGCCGTCTTTGCGAATGAATTCTTTTTCGTAGGGAGTACAGGCTCCAGAGAGTTTTATCTCATCCATTGCCCGTTCATCAAGAAGCTGATATTCGGGTGGGGTTAAGGTATCCCGACGCAGGTGTCCGCCTAGCATTTCCGAGCGGGTGTAACCGACGAGGGTTAAAAATGCGGGATTAGCTTCGGTAATTAATCCGCTGTAATCGGAGAAAAAGAAACCGATAAGATTAGAGTTAATAATCTGCCGAAACCGAGCTTCACTGGCTTGCAGAGCCTGTTCGTATTGTTTCCGTTCGGTAATATTTTGAGTCAGGGCAACACCGCCGTACACTTCACCACCTTCGTTGAACAGAGGTGCTATCTGTAAAATATAGTAGCGATCGCCATAGGAGAATTCACGGGTTGCTGCCTTACCCGTCAATGCCTGGAGATAATAGGGTTCAAGTAAGCCACAGACTTCTGGATTTAAGGCTTCTGGTAGGGTTTTTCCTTCAAAATGGCTTTTTGTTAAACCTTCGCCTTGCATTTCTGCCCCTTCAGCCACCAGCAATCGCAAATCTCGATCAAATAAATAAGCCGTGCTATTGGGAATATTTTTAGCTAATGTGCGATAGTTGTCTTCACTCTGGCGTAACTTTTCTGCTGATAGTTTGCGTTCAGCAATTTCTTGTTGAAGCTTTTGGTTGAGTCTAATGAGTTCAGAGGTGCGTTCTGTCACTCGACGTTCTAAGTTGAGGCGGTAGTGACTCAATTCATCTTCCGCTTGCTTGCGTTGGGTGATATCACGGCAGCTATAGAGTATCGTCCCCTCTTTAATCGACACGCGCTTCACATTGATTAACAAGGTGTGTTCCTTGCCCGTCTTATCTGCAATTTCCCACTGAATATTGTGAAGTTCGCCGCTTTTTTCTAACTCATGCCGATCAACGATAAATTCACCCAAGAGGTTGGTAATTTTACCCAATTGTCGGACTTCTTGCTCGGAGTAGCCAAAGATAACCTGCACGTTAGGGCAAATGTAGGTAAACGTGCCGTTATCGGTGGTAATTAAAACTGTATCGGAAATACTGGTGAGGGTATTCCGATGGAGTTCTTCTGACGCTCTCAGCCTTTCTTCTACCTGCTTTGATGCGGTAATATCTTCACAAACCAGGCTAATTTGGGGATTAGAACCTGTTCCTGGGACTAAACGAGCGATCGCTCTTACCCACAGAAGAGTCCCATTTTTGTGGAGCAGGCAAGTTTCCCAGTGATTAATTTCGGTTAGCTTTTTTTGAATATTAGTTAACTGGATTTGGCTATTACGTTGCTCTTCCCCATCAAGAAGTTGATCGAGTGACGTTTGAACTAACTCGATCGCTTCATAACCCAGATAGGCAGCACCAAACTGACTGACAGATAGAATAACACCCCTTGAATTGAGCGTGAAGTAAATGCAGGGAAGAGTCTCGTATAACGTCCACAGCGCTTCTATTTCGGCTTGACTTTTCTGTGGATATGCCTTGCACTGACACTGCTCTCTCGGAGAGTTAACTAACTGACGCTGTTTGAAGTCAGCTTTTTTCCTGAGGTGACTCATGTCAATACGATGGAGTATTCTGCTTATTGTTTGATCATAACCTTCAGCTTATTGTTTTTTCAGGGATTACAATAATTCGCTGTTAAAGTTATTTAAACTTGATTGATTGAGAAAATGAAGCTGTAGTAAAACCTTACACTTTAATTAATAAAGTGCGATTTTTTGCTGCCACACTTAAGTTTTGCACTGGAGTTTTGACTGGTTTGGGTGACTGGTTTAAATACGGACTCCTTTTTAGAGCTAATCGTGTCTGTATTTATTCCCTCAGCCATTTTCTAGTTAAGCTGAAGTTTAGGGAATGGAGCCACCCATTCAAGGTAATACAAAATTGTAACAACAATAAATCATCGCAAGATAAGTTAATGATTCGTTTTAAATTTTAAATACAAATGGCTCTAGGAACCTAAAAATAGTAGAGGGGTACCTTATGACTGTACCCCCACCCTGTCTTTGTCGATAATTTTTTTCTTAGGAGTCCAGCTATAGCTGAACTTGCGATAGGTAGCTGCGCGGATCGAAGCTACGGGCAGCGCGGATTTTTTCATAGTACTCCCGCTCAACGTGGCTAGGGTCTTTGGGGGTAGCGATCACAATTCGCACGAGTTGGTCGCTGCGTGCGCCTTTGGGTCGAGACCAGCCTTTACCCCGTAACCGCAGGGATTGACCGGAACGGATACCTGCTGGAATATTTACGCTAACCCTACCATCAGGCGTCGGTACGTCGATTGATGCCCCCAATACCGCTTCATCCGGCATGATTGGCACTTCGCACAGCAGGTTATCGCCATCAAACTGATAAAACCCGTGGGGTTTGAGTTCCACATTTAAGTACAAGTCTCCCCGTTGCTGATTGTACGGGTTCACCTGACCTTTTCCTCGGACGCGAATTCGACTTTTAGGCTTGGCACCTGGGGGAATTCGCACCTCTATGGTTTCATTGCCCAAATTGAGCCGTTTTTGCGTACCGTGGAAGGCTTCAGACCAGCTTAACGTAATTGTGGCTTCGCGATCGGCACTGGTAGCCGTTGCCCCACCGTCAAAGTTGGAAAAATCATTAAAGCCACCAAACCCGTTACTAAAGTCATTGAATCCGGTAGAGCCACCGGTTTTAGTGCGGTAGGTATAAGTCCGACCGGCACCTCCAGGGGAACCAGCCGCCCCGGTGTTAAAGCGTCCCAGCAACTCGTTAATGAACTCATCAAAGCTACTATACTGACCAAAATCAAAGTTGCCAAAATCAACATTACTACTACCACCACCGCCTCCGGGCCACCCCTGTCCAGCTTGCTTCCAGTACTGACCAAATTGATCGTATTTCTGGCGTTTGTCGGAGTCTGACAAGACTTCGTAGGCTTCGTTGACTTCCTTAAAGCGAGCCTCTGCTTGTTTGTCCCCCGGATTCATGTCTGGGTGATACTTCCGTGCCAGACGCCGAAAGCTCTTTTTAATTTCATCCGCACTAGCCGTTTTGTTGACTCCCAAAACGGCGTAATAGTCTTTGAAGTCGGTTGCAGCCATGAAGGGTTTCTCCTCTATATCTAAGGATTTAGTCTAAAAATTGGGTTATTGTCGAGCTACCTTAAAGCTAGAGTAACAAACCTATCGAGCTGATTAAGTTCGGTTCTTTCTCACGGAAGCGATCGCAATTTCCACACCTACAACCTTGTTGTGAAACCTCTCATCTGCAAAGAACAGGGTGCGGATAGCGCCTTTTAGACAATAGTTGACATAAAGAATATCTCAGGGACTGAGACTATGCCAGTGTGGATTTCCCGCTATCGGCACCCCAAACGAAAAATTGCGTCAAAAGAGCCAATCCGACGTGGATTCAGGACTAAATCACCGTTCCATCTGGAATTACAGCATTTTTGAGAACGACAACAATGCCATTACGGATTAAAAAGCCTTGTTTCTCGCGGTCAGCTTCCTCAACTTTATCCTTATTGATAATTTGCACTTGACGACCAATGCAAGCGTTTTTATCAATAATGGCGCGACGAATGGTAGTGTCTGCACTGATTCCTAAAGGAACACGTCCCGTATCAAGGTTAGACTGCCGTTCCGCAAAGGGTTCGTAGAAGTCAGATCCCATAATCAGCGTGTCCTCAATAGTGCAGCCCGCCTCAATACGCGCTCGAACTCCTAATACCGAGTGGTGAATCCGGCAATTTTTCAGAATGCAACCCTCGCCAATAATGGATTTGGTTACTTGACAATCCAACAGCTTCGTGGGAGGCAAATAACGGGCACGAGTGTAAATCGGAGCCTCTTTGTCGTAGAAGCTAAAGGGGGGATGCGGTTGCCGAGTTAAGGCTAGGTTAGCATCGTAGAACGACTCAATGGTTCCAATATCTTCCCAGTAGTCGTTAAACAAATACGCTTGCAGATTGTGTTCATCTTTGACCGATGGGATAATTTCTTTGCCAAAATCCGTCTGTTGAGAATTTTCTTGCAACAATTTGTATAGGACATCTTTGTTAAAGACATAAATGCCCATTGAAGCAATATAGGGACTCTCTTTTGCCTGTTCTGATGTCAGCCCCAGAACCGTCGTATCCACCTGCATCTGTTTGAGAGCATCTCCTTTGGGTTTTTCACTAAAGTCAATCACCCTGCCCGTATGATCGATCTTCATGAGACCAAAGCTAGATGCCCGTTTATCGTCGATGGGAACGACAGAAAGGGTAATATCTGCCTTAGTATCACGGTGGTGTTGTACAAAATGACGGTAATCCATCCGATAGAGATGGTCTCCCGATAAAATCAGGTATTCATCAACATCCCACTCTTCCAATAGCCAGAGATACTGGCGGACAGCATCCGCCGTTCCTTGAAACCAGCTTGGGTTTTCAGGAGTTTGTTGGGCAGCGAGTACCTCCACAAACCCGTCCGTAAACCCAGCAAAGTTATAGGCGCGAGCAATATGGCGATTGAGAGACGCTGAGTTGAATTGGGTAAGGACGTAAATCTTGTAGATTTCCGAGTTAATGCAGTTGCTGACGGGAATATCAATCAGGCGATACTTCCCTGCCAAAGGTACAGCAGGCTTTGCTCTTAGCTTGGTTAGGGGATAAAGACGGGTGCCAGCACCCCCTCCTAGAATGATGGCTAAAACTCTTTTCACGAAACACCTCTCAACAGCCGATAGAATTCACACGTCTTAAGTGTCCGCTTGTGTGGAACTCTTTTCAAGAGGGTAAGGCAGAAAGTTAACTCTTTCCTACGACAGAACAGCTCCCCAGCTCCCTAGCTCCCCAGCTCCCCCGCTCCGTTTTCCAGAATTTCCATTAAATTTAAGTTAATAGAGGAAGCAAAGGGATGAGGAAGACAGATGTCAGCACAACTGTTATTAGTAGACGACGAACCTGGAATTCGCGAATCAGTTCCTCTCTATTTGGAAGAAGTTGGTGGTTTTAGTGTAAAGGTTGCCAGTAATGCTAATGATGCTTGGCAGATATTGCAGCAACACACCCCTGATTTAGTGATTACGGATGTAATGATGCCCCAAGTGGATGGGTATCAGTTCCTCAAGAAGCTGCGAGATGATCCTCGGTTTAGAACCTTGCCAGTGATATTTCTCACCGCTAGAGGCATGACGTCCGACCGAATTCAGGGCTATCAGGCAGGTTGTGATATGTATATTCCCAAGCCGTTCGATACCGATGAACTCATTGCCGTTGTTGAAAACTTGCTGGAGCGTCGCTCGGCAACCACTCCAGAAAATTCCAGCAATACAGAGCTTCTCAACATTGAGAAGGAGCTGACAGCCATTCGAGAAATGTTAGCTCAGAGGGGTAACATCACTCAAACTCCCCCTCCCATTCGTATTGACTTTACACCGCGAGAGCAGAGTGTCTTAGATTTAGTGGCCCAAGGGTTGATGAATAAGGAAATCGCCCGTCGTTTGGATACCAGCGTCCGCAATGTTGAAAAGTATGTCAGCCGCTTGTTTAGCAAAACGGGAACTAATAGTCGCACCGAGTTGGTTCGCTATGCTCTCGAACATGGCTTGACTCATTGACACTCCTCAGCCCTTTAGTCATGAGGATTCTTCACTCTTGAAAACCAGAAAAAATGTGTTTTCTGCTACTTGCTGCTTAGACTTTTTACCTGTACAAGCATTCCTATACAGAACCCGATAAGCCTAGTTTTCAAGGTGCGATGCCTCTCGGCTCTGGGTTTTTATAGAGGTTAAACACCCTTTACCTAACTTAGAACCATTGACCACAGTGGTGCGCTGTTAAAATTCACCCTCAAAAAAGTTTTTCGATATACTCAATGTCAGTCTTTACTAACCTCCTGGTTTGTCAACATTGTAGTCTTCGTGAGATAAAACGGCGTAAGGAACTAAAAGACTGCCTTGGTCGTGACAAATCATGCGATAGTTGCGAGTAACGGGAATACTGACTATCCAGCGATTGTGGCGCAGTCGCTTGCCCCCAAACTCTCGATAATTTTGATGAATTTCCAATGCAGCAATAATTCTCCGGGCTTTGACTACCACATGAGCGGGCAGATCTTTGAGATCGATAGGATCATCTTCAAAGGTAGACTCCCACTCCTGTTTTTGTTGTTTTTTAGCTTCCCGTGCTTGATTGGCTTGCTCACACCGATGGCAGGTTTGACCATATCCTTTATGTCCGCACGGAAATGTCTTCTTTCTTCTCGACATAAAAACAATGGTGTGGGTCAAACCCCCAACTTACAAACTTGCTACCCTATCTAAAATTCCCCCAATTGGGGCAGTTACATGAGGGGCGATGATGCCCACTTTTAATTTATCTTAATTCAAGAAGGAGAATTATTCTAATACAATCAGACGCTTGCTTCGTAATAAGTAATCTGTCATTGATGCCCTCTACTCCCCCACCCC
>NZ_JADEWY010000284.1 GCF_015207375.1 Coleofasciculus sp. LEGE 07092
GAGCGGGGGAGCTGGGGAGTACTCTCAAGTCTAATGAGGCGACGGTATTTGTATTAAGCAAAGACGGAGCTGAAACTAAAGTTAAGGCTCGTTCCGTGCAAATAGGCGATCGCGCCAACGGCAAAGTTGAAATTCTCTCCGGTTTGCAGCCAGGAGAACGCTATGTCGCCCAGAGCGACGCATCCTTAAAAGACGGCGATACTGTCCGGTTAAGTATTATATCCGAATAGATCAAGGGATCTGATGTGTAAACAATTCTGTGCAGGTACTTACTCCCCATTCCCTATTCCCCATTCCCTATTCCCTATTCCCTATTCCCCATTCCCCAATGTCTGGATTTAGCATCAGCGCAACAGCAATTCGTCGTCACATTGGCACCCTCGTCCTGACTGTAGCCGTTATCGTACTAGGAATATTTTTCATTCTCCAGATTCAGGTCGATTTACTGCCGTCGATTACCTATCCCCGGATCGGCTTGCGGCTGAATGCTCCTGGAGTATCACCGGAGGTGGCGGTTGAGGAAATTACCAAACCATTAGAGCAAGCATTAACGGCGACGGAGGGTGTGGTACAAGTCTTTTCCCAAACCCGTGAAGGACGGATTAGTTTAGATCTATTTTTTAAACCGGGGGGAGATATTGATCAGGCACTGAACGATGCCACAGCATCCTACAACCGCGCTCAATCTAATCTACCCGATATTATTGAACAACCGCGTTTGTTCAAATTTGACCCTTCCCAGCTACCCGTCTATGAAGTAGCGCTGAAATCGTCGTCTCTACAGGATGTAGATTTGCGGGTTTTTGCCGATGAAGAACTCAGCCGCGAACTCGGTGTCGTACCGGGAGTGGCATCGGTGGATGTGGCTGGGGGTGTTCCTGAAGAAATCAGGATTCTCATCGATCCCAATCGTTTACAGGCGCTGGGAATTGGTTTAACCGATGTATTAGATGAACTCGACGAACGCAACCAGGATGTAGCTGGGGGACGGATACGGGGAGAAGAGTCAGAACTGCTGACGCGAACGGTGGCACGCTTTCAAGATGCGGAGGAAATTCGTAATCTCTCCTTTGAAGTTCCTGCAATTCCAGGAGTGGGCAACGAGGAGTCTTCCCCAACCCTGACTCGCCGTGTCTACCTGCGCGATTTTGCTGACGTTATCGATGGAACTGAAGAACAGCGGGTATTTGTTTTTCTCAATGGCGAGCCAGCAGTTAAAGCCAGTATTCAGAAGCAGCCCGATGCTAACACGATTGAAGTGGTTGATGGGGTGAAAAAACGCATCGAAGAATTGCGGCAGTCGGGTTTGATTCCAGAGGATATGGAACTGGTGGCGACGTTGGATGAGTCCATTTTCATCCGCAACTCGATCGCGAATGTCACTAGTTCCGGGTTGATAGGCGCAACCTTAGCGGCTATTGCCGTTCTGTTATTCTTAGGTTCGTTACGCCAAACGCTAATTATTGTTATCGCCATTCCCCTAGCTACCCTAACCGCTGTTATTTTAATGCAGCTATGGGGTCTATCTCTCAACGTGTTTAGTTTGGGGGGATTAGCATTGGGCGTGGGGATTGTGGTGGATAATGCGATCGTTATGCTGGAAACTATTGCCGCAGGGGTTGGGG
>NZ_JADEWY010000066.1 GCF_015207375.1 Coleofasciculus sp. LEGE 07092
CCTCTCCCCCAACCCCTCTCCTTGCAGGAGAGGGGTTGGGGGAGAGGTTAACTGAACAGTATTGGGTTCTACCCAAACCACAGGACAATTGAGCTGTTCGATACGAGATTGGACGACGGCTTTGGCTTCGGGGGGAAGGGGAGCAATAATTGCAGGGCAGTTGGGTTTGAGGATACCGGCTTTTTCGGTAGCGATTTGGGCTAGGGTGGAACCCAGGACTTGCCAGTGTTCGCGGCTGATGGAGGTGATAATAGTTGCGAGGGGGCGATCGCAAACGTTGGTAGCATCGAGTCGTCCTCCTAATCCCACTTCTATTACGGCAATATCTACTTGTTGCTGGGCAAAGTATAACCAAGCGGCGGCGGTGATCACTTCAAACTGGGTAGGAGAATCCTCGCAGTTGTCGGGAATGGCGGCTTGAATTTGCAGGAGGAGTTGGGTTAGGGCTTCGGGGGGAATGGGTTTTTGGTTGATACAGATGCGTTCTGTCCAATCGATGAGATGGGGAGAGGTGTAGCGTCCAACCTGATAGCCTGCTTCGGTGAGAATTGAGGAGAGGTAGGCGCAGACGGAACCTTTGCCGTTGGTGCCGGCGACGTGAATGATGGGAATGTGGTGGTGGGGGTTGCCTAAGTCGGACAGGAGTCGTTGAATGCGGTTGAGTCCGAGATGGACGCCGAAGCGTTGGTAGGGTTTGAGGAGAGAGTCGATAGTCATGGTAGATAATTTCACATCTTTTACCATTTGCAGGGCAGGCGGGACGCCCATCCCACAATCCACACTATAGAGATTTTTCTTGTGGGGTAGGCATCTTGCCTGCCCGGAGTTCAAACTCCTGTCTTCTAACTCCTATCTCCTCTAATAACAATACTTCTTATTGCTATTGGGTTTAGGATGTTCTTGACCTGTTCGCATAGCTCCTATCAGAGTAGAGATATAAATACAGCGTTTGGTTTTACTATCGTTGTTGCTAATTAGGGTAATTTGACCCAGTTGTCCGTTGGTGTTGCCTTTATCGTTAAACTGGACGCGCCAAGGACCTGTTAGGGTTTTTCTGCCTGGACTGTCTAGTGTGGTTTCGTATGCGCCCTTCTTGTTTTTCTCTTTATCAATGCGGATAGTTTGACCGAGGTTCTGCCATTGAACGCCTGATGGAATAAAGTTTATTGAATCAGCGGGATGAACAGACCACTGCACTACACCATTAACCTCTTGAAAGCTGGCTTGCCAGGTTATTTTATCGCGCATGGCGTTGCTTTTGGCTTCTTGCATGGCTCGGTAAACTTGGTTTTGAGCTGTATTGAGGCGTTGATGGTTGATAAAGGCAAGTCCTTGGGGTGCTGCGATCGCACTTAAAATACTTACTATTGCTACTACTATTATTTGTTCGAGTAGTGTGTATCCTGCGGTTGAGTGGGGGGCAGTTTTGCGAATGGGTTGACTATTTCGGAGCATCGGAATTTACTCAGATGAGATTAATTCCGATTAAATTGGATTTTTTGAGTGGAAAATAGGGTAGAATCTGGGAAAAATAAAAACCCTAACGTCTAAAAATCAGGGTTTTTGCGGTTATCGGTAATGTGTCGGAGTTGTTATAGCGGTTCTCACTTACATGAGGTACAGTCCCATTCCCTACTCCCTACTCCCTACTCCCTGCCTTCATTAGGATGTACCTCACCCGATCGAGAAACGCTAGTGGCTCTAATCAGTTTGTCTTTGAGCGCCACTCAATTGCAAAATTATTACAATGGACAACCTTGTGCTTGTGAGTCGGATGTAGGATCATATTTATCTTGACCGAGTTGCATTGAGCCAATCAGGGTTTTGACCATGACGCAGCGGGCAGTAGCTGGAATGGGTTGTGTAGCATTATCGGATTGGGGGATGCCAACGGTAACCGATAACATCCTATCATTTGTGTCACCAAGCTCTGGTTTTGGATCACCCGCTAGACTTCCTTGAAAATTAAACCTAATTGAGCGAGGATCAGTAAAATTACAAGTCGTTGAACCTGCAACTTTATTCGCCGTAGTGTCGATATTAGAACAAAGAATAACTTGTCCAGGTTGGATGTCTAGAGTTTGACTTAGGGGTTGCCAAGGTATATTGGCGGGTAAAGTGCCATCCAGATAGACAGCACTTTTTAAGGATTTATCGCCGTCGGTTTTGAAGCTAACCGTGTAGTCGCGTTTCGTCCGTTTTGCTTCTCGCTGGGCTTCTTGAATGGCACTGTATACCGCATCGTTAACCTTAGCCACCCGTTGGCGGTTCACAAATGCCAGCCAACCAGGAGCGGCGATCGCACTGAGAACTGCTATGATCAGGACTACGACAATGAGTTCTATCAGTGTGAATCCGGCATCCCCTTTAGGGGAGGATTGTTTTGACAGACGTTGATTGACTTTGGCTGCTGTATAGTTATGAAATCTTCGTCTAATTTTTAATAAAGCTGGATTACCCATAGTATTCTCCCCTAGAGTAGCTCTGTCATTGCCACAGATGAGTCTGGTGAATCGATTATTCAACTCCCAAGAAACCGCGACCTTTCACCCTGATCGTTGCGCTGGGAAAGAAGGTAGAATTCTCATTGTATTGAGCATTATCAGGATTGCTCAATCGCATTTGGGCGTTGCCTCTCATGTAGATAAAGGCTTCATTGGTACTGGAATTCACGCAGGCATAGAAGCTATTTATCGGACTAGAATTAGTGAGCATTCTTTCTTTGGTGCGCTTAGGGTCTTCGGGAGGACTCTTCTCAGATCCCAGCAGAGTCTTGCGGCAATCGACTGGAGTCGGTGTGTCCTGAGTGCTTTGATCTATATAATCAACAAGTGGCATAACAGGAGTTTCAGTAAAATTATAGGCACCTGATCTCTCCCATGCATTCATCCTTGCTTCAATGGGACTAACATCTAGGTCACTAACTTGGGCTTTTAAGTTAAAGATTTGGAAGCCTGGATCGGCTTGACCTTGTACTGTGTCAGTATCAAGTAAATAGTTAGTCTTGATATTTGGGAAAGTTCCTGTTGTCGGCACTGTTGGATTTTTAATGCCATCTCGTATTTGAAACCGGGCGATGCGAGCTGCCTGAGACCAGGTAGGATTGTCATCTTGAATCAGGTAATAGGCAACCAGGGAGTAGGGAAACACATCATTACAATCGTTGCTAGCGTCACCGGAGTTACAGAGTTGGCTTTGATTGAAATGGAGAGCATCCTTAACCTTCTCCCGTTTCCAGAATACGAGTACAGGAACTCCGCCATCCACTGAGGGAAGTTGATCGGCAATATTTTGATCTCGAAGTCCGTATCCATCGTAGATATAGAATGCCTGCTCTAAATCTGCCGCAATGTAGTCTAGAGCAGTTTGAATTTCTTGTTCTGAGTTAGCCTTAGCTTGCTCTTGACGGTCTGTTGATAGAATATTGATGGCAAACCCAAGCAGAGGTCCAATGACTAGTGCTGCCATGATTATTGCCACCAGAAGTTCTATCAGAGTAAAACCGCCTGCTTTTGGGTTCACCCTAGAAGGTTTAAGTTTTCTTTTTAACAGTAATCTTAGTAGACTATTCATTGAGCCTCTTCCTCTTTGCTAATAGCGTTTTAGCAACCGTTGACGCCAGCTTTGGTGCATAAGTCGCTATACTCCGTTTTGTCATTGACCACAATCTGTGTAGTGGTTTCCACGAGGGGTAATTTTAATTTGTCTCCTCCCACGACAACACCAAAGCTAGATTGTTTCTGTCCCTCAGGCTTGGGGAATTGTTCACCATCGAAGGCGTATGCCCGATACACTCGTACCCCTAAACGATAGCTGCGGTAGCCTCGTTGTACGTCAACAGAGGTGGTGCCATCAGCAGAAATTGCGGCGAAGGTTTGAACAACTAGGTCTTGAGGACTTTGGGAGGTACATTTACCATCACTATCGAGATCGATGCAGTATAAGTTTGCCGGTGTAGTGCAGTAAGCGTTGTCTTGGGAACAAGTGAAACTTCCCGACGGTGGGGACACAGCTACGAGTCCATCTGTGGATACGTTAATGTTGTCTTTTACCATCACCGTGGGAGCCTCAATTGCCCCAGAGTTGACCGCATCAACGTAAGATCGAGCTGCTCGTGTTGCTTGTTCTACCCGCCTTGCCTGAACCCGCGTTGCGACAGCTAAGGTGATGACGGGTGCGAGTCCAATCATTAAGATCGATACCACAATAATCGCGATTAACGACTCTATGATCGTGAAGCCGGACTCCTTCGATTGGGTGGCAGGTTGCGTAGTTTTGGCTTTCATCATGACTCATCTGTTGTCTTTTCACAGTAGTCGGTTGGGCGTTGAACAGCATTAACGGCAAGTTGTCCTTGGGCAAAGTTGGCATTCCAGGTTCTGGCACATAACAAGCTTTGCACCCAGTCATCATCTCGACTGACTTCCCGGAAGAATTCATCAGGGGGACCTGAGGGAGGTGTAGTGAATTGAGCGGCGAATAGGTCAGGTAACTGACTCAACAGACCCACATCATAACCCCAGTCACGATTAGGTGCAGCGTAGTAACCAACTGTACCGCCTGTATTATCGGTTCGGGAGAGCAGAGGATAGCCCAAAAGACCATCGGTAGGATTTAGAGGCGGATTTAGAGAGGATTGGAAAGGCGCTGTGGCATAACGACTGCGATCAAATTCCAAGAGTGAGCCACTAATACTGGCATTTATATTCCTCCAGTTTTCCAGGAAGCGTGGGAAGTTGGGCAGACCCCCATCCGATTCACTAGGACGCATGGGTGTGTTCCCTGATGCTGCTAGCAAGTTAAAAGTACTTTCATTAGCGGAGGGTAGCCAATTTGTTATGTTGACGATATTGCCCTGAGGGGTGGTACCGTTCCATGAAGGACCTGTGGTTACATGAACTTGCAATACGGGAACTAGGAGGGGTTGGTCGGTTGTGCCGGGAGTTAGTGGGTTTTTGTAGTGTAATGGTTGAACTGTGTAACGACGATCTCCAGGTGGATCGGCGAACCTGTTAGTTGCGGCGAACCAGAGGGCGTTAGCCTGAGTGTCAGGAAAACCAGCAGTGACCCCATACGGAGTACCACCACTAGGATCGTAATGGTTATCAGGAGCGCTGGCACCGCGAAGGTTAATTGAGACATTTTTGTAAGCAGAGTAGCTAACCTGATTAGCCTTGATTCCGATCGCCACTGGAGTATTCCCATTGGTAGTGTCAAGGAATAGTTGATTTTCTGTCGGTGATCCGGCAATAGGATCGCGCAAGAAGGCTACACGGCGGGCATAACGTTGGTCTTCAGGATTTAAAGGAGGTCTGGCTGTCGTACCTGACAATAAAGCAGTCGCTGCAGTGCCAAGCGGAATTTGACTCGCTTTTAGAGAGGGGGTTGCCGCAGTCCCAACTACCCAGTCGTTAGGTGTACATTCTGAAACAGGTAACTTCCGGCAGATTTCCATCACATACTCTGGAAAATCTTTCCGTCGTTGGACAGGTGTAACAAAGTTGTTGAAGTAGGAACTGTCTTCGTTAGTCGCGTTATTAGGAGTTCCAGAGTATGTGGCATCGGTGAAATTGCGACCTGTTCCGAATGCCAAGTTCTTGCTTGAAAGCCCGTTAGTTACAAAGTTATTGTCAAAGAAGCCATTCTTCTGACGCTTACTAGGAGTAGTCGGATTATAACTAGCCGCCCAACCCTGATTATTTCTCAGGTCATAGTCTCCTTCATTGCGGAAACCAAATTGGAAATTATTAGACAGTAGGGTAATGGCATCTGAGATGATGGTTGCAGGTCGCCACTGATCACCCGGACTACAGTTAGGTAGTCGGTCATCACCCGGGCGACAAGCAAAATTCTGGTTGGGTGTGGTGCGAGTGTAGAAGTTGTTCCAGTTGGGAGTTAGAGGTTGGGTAAACTCCTGTTGGGTGTGAATGTTGAACTCACCCTTCGTACCAGTAGCTGGCTGTTGAGCCAGGATATAGGTAGGCAGGTTAGTGGCTAAGATTAGTCCCTTCTCAACTTCCCTGAATGTTTGCTGATCCTCACGAGCTAAACTGCTACCCTTAATCAGCATAATGCCATTGGGACGGCGGGTGGGGTCGAGCCGATAATCCACAGCACTTTCACTGAGTTGTTTAGCTTTTTGCTGTTCTTTTTTGGTGTTGAGTGTTGGGTCAGGAGGAGCACTCAAATCTGGTAAAGCATCATCCCGTGTGGCATAAATGATGCCACTGTTAGGCAGCAGGTACTCTTTATTATCTGGGGGTTTAACCGGGGTGCTAGTAATACCAATGGTTTTCCCTTGTAGCAGATCTAAATCGATCTGAGTCGCTCGAATTTCTAAGGGCTGGCGTTCCGCAAGGCTTAGGTTGTAATATCCAGCCTGTTTAGCTTGCACAAACGGCTCTATTGCAGGACTAGCTTCTAGTTGAGGAGTAGCTGGATTAGCGTCATCCGCATCAAGGCGTTGCACTTGCCGTGCATCTAGAAAAGCTACTTCCTTAATCGCACCATAGGGGATGACTCCAGCAGTTGGTGTAATGGTGCGGTCCAAAATTTGTAAGGCGCAGATTGTCGAGTCAATAGCTGATTGATCTGAAAGCGTCCGCGCAGTTGGCACTTTTTGCAGTGCTCTTCGCAACGGTTCATTGACAAAACGCCCATTGGGGAAGACCAGATTCGCTTGATACCCCAGTTTCTGTTCCAGGGTTGTATAGGTTGGATTGATGCCAGGAGGAAACAAGCCCGTTGTGGCATTGGGGGTGAGTCTTCCTACCGTAGCTGAAGTTCGTCCTACCCCATAGCTGATGCCGTTATTGGACTTGCCAGTGCCAATAGCACCAGAGACATTACCATAAATGTCTCTACTGGGGGGTAAACCTACACTGTTTCTACTGCTGTCGTAGGTCGTGCTACCTTTGGTGATGCGGTAACTCGGGTCATAGTAGCTGCTGACACAGGCAATGGGTCTTTGCTGCTGATCAGTGCCTTCCGAAGGGTCTTGGTATTTATCTTGGGCGTAGTGATAAACGGCTGTAGCCCGCATCCGCAGGTCGCCCTTGGCGTACTGAGGGGTATTGGGGTCTATGGTAGGAGTCTGCGCTGCGGGTAAAGGATTCAGTAAGGCAATTGGGGGAGAACTGGGTGAGGAAGGAGGAGACCCAGGAATATAATTAGGATTAGAATTATCAAACACCGTGGGCTGAACAGTAGGTGCTAAACCCTGCACATTTGGTGACATGGGCATAGTGTCGGGCCAGACTATCGGGAATGTCTGTACACCAGGAGTATTGGGATCATCGTAAGTGGCAGAGGTTATACCAGTTGTCGGGTTCTGATATTGAGGCTGTGGGAGAAATGAATTTCTCCGCTCATAAACTCCAGCCCCCGTGACAATCCGCAGACCACCAACTCCCTCAAGAATGTTTTTAGGGGCTTTAGCCGCCGCTTTTTCCCAGAAGCCATCTCGACCTTTGTCACCAACATCATCTAGCGATCGCACACTGGTGAAGCGTTCACGAGTTTGGGGTTCACTGCTATCATCTTTATCCCAAACAGTGCCATCAATAGGTTGCCCTTCTTTGTCGGCAACAAAGGTGCCATTATTATTGTTGTAGTTATCCGCCTTGTACCAGGTTGCTGGGAGGTTGTTGCCAACCAAAGCGCGATCGCCAACAAAAAGTTCAGCACTTTGTTTTTCTAGGGTTTGGGGTTCCGTCGCTGGGGGCTGAACTTTTTGTCCATTAATATTGAGCGCTACATTGGCATAGCTCGTTGCTGTTTTGCCATCATTTGGCTCTACCGGATACATCCAGTTTTTCGGAGGTCGCAGGGAGTCTTTTTCTCCGATGGGTCGATTGGCTGCGGTAAACGTTGGGGATGTTCCAGCAGCGTTGTAGGGTACTTCTGCAAAGGGAACACGCCGGGTGCGGTCTTCAAACCACCCTCTTAAGGCTTCCAAGCGCACAGCTTCGGCTTGACTCGCTTGGCTAGCCTTCACTCGCGTTTGCACATCCTCTGGATCTTTCAGATTGGGAACCCCTGCACCTGTCCCAGGTTGGGTTGGCAGCGCATTAGTTGCCACCCAGCTATTGACTAAGAAGTTGATGCGGTCTGTGTAGGCTTTGCTGTTGTAGGCAACATTTTGCGGCGCTACGCCTTTGACAGATTGGTTGGCTGTGCTAATTTGACTGGTGGCAGGAGTTTCTTGCTCTTTGAACAAGTGAATCTCAACATTTCCTCCACTCGGAGCTGCTGCTAGAGCTACAGAATTGACTGTATTCCCACCCGCCAAGATTTTGCTATTTTCTTCATCATAGAAGCAGGACTTAGGGCTACTCACTTGGTAGAGGCGAATATTGGCGGCAGAGCCAATTGCTTTAGCCACAAACAAATTGCTGTTAGTCATCACCCGACCATTCAGGAAGAAGTCTCCCCCTGGAGAAATTTCTAGGTCATCTTCATACACCACAGCATTGTTAGACAGGGGGATGCGGGCGCGGTCTTGCTGATACTCTAACGCTGAAAGACCTTTACTCCCGGTGTAGTTTTCATACTGATTACCATTGAGTCCCAGCTCTTGGATATTCGTAATCGGTACAGTAACGGTATATACAAGGAAGCTCTTCTTCAGCTTGCTCCCTGACTTGTACCAGCCCGACTCACTCACCAACTTGGCACTCGTTGTCAGCGCTGCTTCACAAAAGCCACTGCCGATGCCATCATCTTGAGGGGGAACTCTGGCATCTAACGGCATCCTGGCGCGAGCAAATTCACCATTCGTTTCCCGACTAGGACTGCGGAAGAAAACGCCGTAGAGGGTGAAGCTATCAAACTTACCGTCGTTATCGGTATCAACGGGAAATCTCCAAGCTGTACTCAGGGTTTCCCAGTTTTCTAGAGTACCCGACCCAAGCGTAGATTCGTTGGTAATGCCCCCGCCATCAATGTCGTATGCTAATTTGAGGCGATTCTCGTCTTCAAAGGTGTACTTGTCATCATCATTATTAGCCAGAATGCCGTACAACGAGGCATCAGAAGGGGTGCCACGGGGTAGCCTCGCATCAGCGAACAAGGTATCTAGTTTGGCTTTGGCACGCTCAATCGCAGGAGTCGCCGAATTTAATAAGGCTTGGTCAATCCTAACGTTATTGGCATTCTTCGCCCGGTCAAACGACCGAAACACAATGGCGGTGGTAAGTAACATAACCACCAAAATCACCATTGTCACCGTCGGTAAAATAAACCCACTCTCTGAAAGACGCACACGACGCCCCATGACTATTAAGCTTCGTAACAGCCAGTTCATCACGGCTTTCGTGATGGATCTTGATAGCTTTAAAATCTGCCGATAGAGACTATAGGCGATTTTGGTTAGCTTCTTCGGGATTGACATGGCGACTTCCTTTGAAACTGAGAGTATCTGCGACGGTGAAACCGAAGTACAATACCTTAGCGGTATTAAATAGGCTGATGAGGACTCTGGGCAAGAAGTCCGTTGGCTTTCCGGATAAGCACGAGGCTATTTCGTATTTTGGGACAAGGGTTAAGCTGGAAAGTTCCCTCTCCAGGTAGATTTGTCCTGCCGAAGAAACTGACCCAAAACGATTAATCCTAGATTGACTAACTCGTTAACCCACTCTTCGCGATTAGCTTGCTAAACCTAGCCTACCCACTTTGCCCCAAAAACCTATCACCCCTGAACCCAATCTAAAACTATTAGGGTTCCGGATCGGGTATATCTGTATTTTGTTAAAGAAAATAGAATAATTCCATCCTACCTAGGTTGTCTCGCTCACAGGTTGGAACCTGAGAACGAGAAACGAACTGAGTAGGGATTATTGATCCTAGTGCAGTGCGACACAGCTTTTTCACCCGTCCCACTGGCAAGGAGAGGGAGACACGGGGACAAGAGATACAGAAAGCTGAGGGGAAATTGGCTGCCTGCCCAGTCTAGTAATGATTGAGATTAATCCCAGCTTCTTTCGCCATAGTTTGCAGCCCCTTCTTTTCGAGGGTTTTAATCGCCTTAGTCGAAAGTCTCAGCCTCACCCAACGATTTCCTTCAGCCCACCAAACTCGCTTCCATTGTAGATTGACTTGTTGGAGCTTCTTGGTACGACGATGGGAGTGAGAGATAGCATAGGCATTGTTTGCCTTCTTGTTCGTGAGTTGACACCTGCGTGACATAAAAACCTCCAGTTTTTTGTACATCCTCTATCATAGTTTATAATTTCACTTGTTAGTGATAAGGAGCGGCAACAATGACACCTGAATCGACATTCATCAAAAAAAGGAGAGAGTTCGTTGCTTATGGTCGAACCCTGCTAAAAAAAGCCAATAATCCAACTAATAAATTTGTGATTTTTTGCCAAGGCAGAACAGGCAGCACTTTATTATATAGCCTTCTCAATTCCCATCCAAAAATTCATTGCGATGATGAAATTTTAGAAAACCGAGTGCTTTTCCCTGTTCTCTACGTGGAAGGTCGATGTGCCAAGATCAAACAACCTGTTTATGGCTTTAGAGTAAAAATCTATCAGTTAATTAATAACCAAGGGAAAAATCCAGAAGCTTTTTTATTTAATTTACACAAAAATGGCTGGAAAATAATTTACTTGAAACGGAAAAATATTCTCCGACAAGCCGTTTCTAGAATGCTAGCCAATCGTAAAAACCAATGGCATTTAACATCTCAAGATAAAAAGAACAAAACCCCATCTAAAGCTTATATTGACTGTGATGAACTCATCAAACAAATACAGGATGGAGAAATGTACTTAGAAAAAGAAAAAGAAGTCTTAGATAATCTCAACCTCCCCTACATCACTATTCTTTATGAAGACGACTTGTTGAAAACCGAAAAACATCAGGAAACTCTGAATAGAATCTTTGACTATTTAGGTCTGTCTTCTATTCCCGTTAAAACACAACTAGTGAGAACAACCTCTGATCAACTCTCCGATTTTATTGAAAACTATGAAGAAGTGGTTAAGGCTGTTCGCCAAACTAACTATGCCGAATTTCTAGAATTTTAAAGTAATTTAGGATTTTTCTCAAGCACAAAAAAGTAGTGGTATGGATGATAAGGATCTTGGAATTCTCTCTTGATCAAAAGTCCTACATTTTTAATTGAGCTGACAATTCGTTTTTTGGGATATCCTTTTAGTCCCATCTCCCAGTAATGCTCGTCTGTCCAAGGTTGTGAACTCCAAAATTTAGGAAGTTGTATCAGAAAATGCCTAGGAGTTAAAGCAAAAGAAGTATGGAACTGGGATGAAAAAAATACTGTACTGCAGGGAATTGAAATTACAATAAACCGTTTAGTGGCATCAGCAAGTTTTATAAGATTTTTTTCAAAATACTCGTAAGGTATATGTTCAAGTACCTGGAAAAGTACAATCGCATCAAAGGTTTCCTTGGGAATGTCAAAATCTGCTTGAAGATCCAGTAGGATATCCGGTTTAAGCTCTGGATTAGCATCGGCAGTTGTAACCTTGTAGCCATTCCTAGTCAGCAAAACAGACATAAGAGAGTTGTATATACCGATTTCCAGGATAGTTTTGACTTCTTTTCCCAGAGATCTGATGATCCTGACTTGGTTGTAGTAACTGATCATCCGACGTTTTGATAGGTATTCGTCTGTCATTGTTACGATTTATTGAATTTCAAAACGGTTGAACTTGAAGATAACCCAGTAAAGCATCAATGTTAGTAAGTCTCTGAGACTGAGTGAGCAACATTTGAGCTTGCTGAGGTGGCAGTAGAACTATTATGATGATTTTTAATAACACTTTCAATAGAACTCTTGCCCGAAGCAACGAAGGATCGTTCTTAATCGCCAGCCCAAGAAATTTAGCGGCGGCTAGTCCTTGTTGTCGTTCTGGAGTTCGTTGCAGAGCCATGAAGGTGAGACATTTATAACGATTAGCAAGGCTGTATGATTTCAGGTGCTGTAGTGATTCAGGAGCCTGGGTAAAAGAACGCTCAATAACTTGTAAACTAGCTACTTCCTGTCTTAAAACATTAGCAGACATTGAATTAAGACATACTCGATACAGTATTTGAGGTAAGGGTACAGCTACAAATTGATAGCGAGCAGCCAACCTTAACCACATATCCCAATCCTGAGCAGCAGGTAGGGATTCATCAAAACCTCCAATGGTGCATAAAGCCTCTCTACGAATCAATGGATTAGAGCCACTTTCTACAAAATCAACTAATAACAGCTTGGCATAAACATCACCATTAACCGTAATATAACTGCCTCGGCGCAAAAACTGCCCTTTTTCATCAATGCTATTAGTCCAACTATAGGCAACAGCCGCGTCAGGATTTTTTTGCAGAGCCAATAATTGAGTTTCAAGCTTTTTGGGTGTCCAAAGGTCATCAGCATCTAGAAAAGAAACATATTCACCAGAAGCCTGATATAATCCTCTATTACGGCTAACATTTGCCCCCGCATTGGGATAAGAAAAAATCTTTATACGCGAATCTGTAATGTGATTAACAACGTCTAAGGTGGAATCTTGAGAGCCATCATTGATTACAAGTAATTCAAAATCTGCAAACGTTTGCCTTAAAACCGATTCAATCGATTGTTGAATAGTTTGTTCAGCGTTACAAGCTGGAATAACTACAGAAATTAAGGGCATATAATATAATTTTGATGATTTATATCTAATCTTCTGACGAATAGCTTCCTTTTCGTTGGCGCATTACTGCCTCAATTACTTCTTGAGGAGGATTCTGCTCTTTGAAGTAGTCATTCAGTCTAGATTCAACATAATCTTTAGGTAAAAAATTAACAACAATAAATCGAATTATTTTATTCAAATAACAAAGTAAATATTTCCAATTCGGAATCGAATCTAAATCCCGATTACTAGAATGTAAACTAACAATCAACCATATATTTTGATTAGCTTTTCTACTCGTTAATCCTTTAATTATTTCCAGTTTTTTAAATAGGTTAGGCTGTAAATACCACTGCATCCAATAGGGCATATAACGGATAAAATCAGCTATTGTATAATCTGTCTCTGCCTGAAGCAGACGAGAGACTATAACTTTAAAACCCGCTTTTTTTGCCCGCATGACATACTCGTAATCACTGCCATGGTGAGGCAATTTTTCTGCATCAGGAAAACCAATTTTATTAACAATTATTTTAGGAACAACAACAATATTGCCACACAAAACATCGGCTTCTAACTCATCAGATGAGAAGAAACAATTAACATGACTAATCGGCTTTCTAGCTTTTGATCCACTGTACACAATCCAATCCCTATGGGTTGTATCAAGAACTATTCCACCAACAATTGTTTCTTTATAACTTGTCGATTTGCAAATAGTACTCAAATTAGCAATAAAGTTTTCTGTTATATAAAGATCATCATTCAACCAAACAACATAATCTGCATCTAGGTTAGTGATTGCATACCTCATGCCTTTGACGATAGCTCCTGCCCACCATAAAGAACCATCTGCTTCAATCAGATGAACAGCAGAGAAGCTATTTTTAACTATCTCTTTTGTGCCATCAGTTGAATCATCATCGACTACAACTACAGAAAAATCTGAACTCTTTCCCAATCTGGAAGTTTGGTTGTAAATCTGAGTCAAAATATTCTGCGTGTATTTTTTGCGATTTCTAACAGGAATAACTATAACAATACCTGGCATATCTTATAAATAAATCACACAACTCAGTTAACTAGTTTTATAATCAACTATTTTTTGTTTCCTCTACTCTTTTGCAAAAAATAAAAAGGACTCATAAAGCTTCCCCAGAAAAATTCTCGTTCAAAGGCAGTAATCAAGTCAGTTTCAATTTTTTGGCGATACTTGAGAAAATGCACTATCAATCGGCGTGAGTTACCTAGCAACGTTCTAGCAAAAATAATAGGTTTCTGCCAACCTTTAGCATTAATCATCCGTAACTGACACGTTGCTAAACCCGTGCCACGAGCTAAATGTAGTAAATACTCTCGTTCTAATCGTTGGCACGGTATTTGATGAGCAATATGCATCTGAGGATTGTACCAAATCTCCCACCCTGCTTTGTACAGATGTAGCAGCACCTCATAGTCTTCTCCTGCTACTAATGACTTCCCCACCCGACCCGTCAGAATCGACCAATTCGGCACACTTTCACACCAAGCTTGTTTACGAATCACCAAGCCAGCACCCGGTGGCAGTCTTAAATTTTGTGGCTCGAATAAATGGGGTTTTGAACCATGCTCCCTAATTGCTAGAAACGCCTGAATTTTTTTAAATTCCTCTGGCGGTTCGACTTCAAATTCACCATGAATTTGACCGCTGAATGCACCCGCCTTGGGATAGTCTTGACCAAACTTATAAGCAGCGGATACCCAGTCAGATACTGGCACATTATCATCATCCAGGAAACCAATAAAATTTCCTCGTGCTTCCTGAACTGCTCGTCGTCTAGCAAAGGCTAATCCTTGTTCTGTTTCAAACGTGTACCTTAAAGGAAATGCTGACGACCAATTCAATTGATACTCTTTGACAACTTTAGCGGTTTCATCCGTACTATTATTATCAATAACAATAACTTCCCAGGAAATCTGTTCCGTACCCGTTTGCGATCGCAGTTTATCCAACACCTTTGGCAAACGAATTGCTCCATTATAAGTAGGAATCGCTACGGTGAAATCAATAGACATTTGCCCTATAAAATTATGAGCTTATTTTTCAAGACAATTAATAACTTTCGCCAGGAACACACTTTCCCTAAATCATAACTGACATTTACCTGTTCATAGCGATCAGTAGATGAAAGTTCGATTAAGATTTTTCTCAGCGATTCCTGAATTTACAAAACTAACCTTATCAAAAAAAGGGTACGGTAGTAGCCGTACCCTGACAATAAGGGTCTTTTTTTCTAGAACTCCCGACTATCTAACGCTCAGTCAACCGCGTCAACACCTGATTCGACCGCTCCACAAACGTCTTCATCCCTTCCGCATCAAATCCCTTCTGAGTCATCAGCGCCAAATCATAGACATACTGGCAAATCTGAGTTGCCAACTCCCCAGAGGGCGACTGTCCCGCACCCTGGACAATACTCCCCTGACTCAAATTCACCAAATTCTGAATCAGCGGGTGTGCCGTATTCACCACTAAAATATGTTCATCGGGAAACTGCGCCGCTTGCTGCTGCATCAGCGCCGTCATATCCCGCAGACGCCGCATCACCTCTGGCAAGAGTACCATCGCTGGCGGGGTGCCTTGGGGGTCATCAGACTTCAGCGCCTGAGTCTTAACGTTAACTTTCGGCTTATTAATTGCCTTCTCAAACAGCTCTTTAATCAGTTCACTGCGGGTTTTATTCGTCTTGGGGTCAACAATGTCTCCCGCCTTATCCTGGTCAAGCAGGGTATTATCTAACTCCGAATCGACCCGCACGAACTTAGCCTCGGAATATTCCTGCTCTAAAAAGCTGATGAAGTGGGTATCAATGAAGGAGTCCATATACAGGACTTCCAACCCCTGATTTTTGTGCAGTTCCACATAGGTGGCTTGAGAGGCTTCATCCGTGCAGTAGAAAACGCGGTTTTCGTGCTTGGTCTTATTGCGCTCTAGATACTCTTTGAGGGTGGTGTATGTCCTTCCCTGTTCGTCCTTATTCGGGGAGGTTTCTTGGGAGGTAGTTGGGGTTACATCCTGCCAAGCATCCCCCTCTTGAGACTGCACCTCAACCTCTGGGGTACTTTCCTCTGGGCTCTTGCTCTCCTGCTCCCCTTGGTAGGTGGTGCGGTAGATAATAATATCTTCGACTTGCTTTTTGAACTTGTCGTTGTTGAGAGCGCCAAACTTAACGAAGGTGCCGACATCCTGCCAACAGCGAATGTATTCATCTCGCTGTTCGGTGTAGAGGGAGTTTAAGCGATCGCCGACTTTTTTGGCAATGAAGTCCGCAATACGGCGCACCGTCCGGTCATTAGTCAGTGCCGACCGGGAAACGTTGAGGGGAATATCCGGGCTATCAATCACCCCCCGCAACGGCATTAGGAAGTTGGGAATCACTTCTTCGCAGTGGTCGCTGACAAAGACTTGATTGCAAAATAGCTTGATATTCCCTTTGGTTACATCTACATCCGGCTTGAGTTTGGGGAAGTAGAGAATACCGTTGAGTAAGAAAGGATAATCAGTCTTCAGGTGTACCCACAGTAGCGGGTCTTCCTGGAATGGATACAGGTAGCGATAGAATTCTAGATAATCCTCTTGGGTCAGGTTTTGGGGCGATTCCTTCCACAGTGCCTTGTGCTTGTTGAGCACCTCACCATCCAGCTTAATCGGCACCGGCATGAAATCGCAGTAGGTCTTCACCAGTTGCCGAATACGAGCGGGTTCCAGGTATTCCCCCTCTTCCTCCTGGAGGGTGAGGGTAATGGTGGTGCCGCGTTCTGTACGGGGTGACTCTTCAAGCTGAAAAGCGGGAGAACCATCGCAAGACCAATGTACTGCCTGCGCCCCTTGCTGGTAGGAGAGGGTATCAATCTCGACTTTCTGGGCAACCATGAAGGAGGAGTAGAAGCCCAGACCAAAGTGACCGATAATCTGCTGGTCAGCGTCTTTCTGGTATTTCTGGATAAATTCTTCGGCGCTGGAGAATGCCACCTGGTTGATATACTTTTTGATCTCCTCGGTGGTCATGCCAATGCCGTTATCGGAGACGGAGAGGGTTTTTTTGTCTTTGTCGATGGCGATGGTAATTTCCGGTTCTCCCACCTCCCCGTCCACTTCTCCGGCGTAGGACACCATTTTCAGCTTCTGGATGGCGTCTACGGCGTTGGATACCAATTCCCGCAAGAAGATTTCGTGGTCAGTGTAGAGGGACTTCTTGATAATGGGAAAGATATTCTCGGTATGAATCGTGATGTTGCCCTGTTCTAGTACGGTCATAGGCGTCACTCGCTTAGGTTATAGGGTCTCTAGGACGATTTTGAGCGATCGCTCTCCACTGTAAGTATGGGATTGCCCACCGCTAGGTATGCGGATTTCCCTACTTGAGGGCATTTAGATGTTGTCAAAGCAATAAGCTGAGATTTCCGTCTTAGCTTAGTTAACGCTCCAATCCATCCAGATTAACGACTGATAATTGCCCCAGGATATACTGTCTTTGTGCCTCATCAAACAACTGGTAAAATTTCTTAGAGTTGGCATTTTGGATGCTCTGACTGATTACCCTTCCCTCGTGTTCTAGACTTAACTGCGTCCCGATCACACCGTAATCGCGTAGCATCTTCTCATTAAACTCGACTCCAATAAATTCACAGAGTTCTTTTAATACAGAGCGTGGGTTTTCTACGAGATTTTCATACCTGACTAGGATATGATTGGGCTTATAGATATACTTGCGACTGGATTCGACCGCTCGAACCCAATAATCAATACATATATCTATAGTTCTGGCACCAGCCCAAGGTTTTGGATACTTATTGGTTACTTCATACAAAGAAGCGACTACATCTGCACCATTTCTCAAGAGGTGAATAAACCTAACTCCGGGGACAAATTTCTCAATATACTCAATTTTATAGATGTGATCGGGAGTTTTTTCCAAAAAAATACTCTTCCCTTGTTCTTCAGTCATAAAATTCATAATGTTCATAAATTTTCGGGTGTAACAACTCATAAAAATAATCCGGGGAAAACGTTGTAGCATTTCTGAACGCCCTATCTCATCTTTAAAGTACTTTTCTAGTCTTCGTTTGAGCTGACGCGACACCAAGCCTAAAGCCCGCCTGCGGGGTTCATATTCAGGCACCATATAAAGGAAAAACTTAGATTCACGAAATGAAGCAATCTCTGGATGAGCAGCTAGCATACTCTGTAGCAAGGTTGTTCCCGAACGGGGACACCCCACTAAAAAGACAGGAGGATTTGATTTAAGATTCATTCTTCCTTCAATTAATGTTTATGGAATTACTATTTATAAAATTGAGGATACTGATTTACCTGGTATAAATCTTTTAAACTGTAACCAAAATAATTTATATTTTTTTCATGCTTTATATGAATGTAGTAAGCATAAAATTTCTTTATGTTTCCTTTGTATAGTTTCTGCCATCTAGAAAAATACTGCTCATTTACGCCAGCGCGAATATCTAAACTGATGGAAACATTTTGAATTCCAATAAAATCATAGATTTTTCGCAAAATACCCTGAGGATCTATAATAAAATTCTCATACTTCAGAATCAGTACATTTTGTAAATATCGATGATCACGATCAAATCTTTCGTGACAAATCAGCCAATGTTTAATTAAAGAATCAATTGAGGTATTGCTCCACTTTTGTGTAGCGTATGACACTGGAATTGGATGCCTTAACATAATGATCAAAAATGAATTCGGGAACATCGCTTGTAAAAATCGACTGCGTACAAGGTTTGGTGGTGACTTCTCCAATAAGACAGGTTTGTTGAGATCCCAATGCTTCTTCCATTCTTGAAAAAGCTTCTGTGCATTCTCCGAAGATACCAAGTCAGACTTTTCATCCATGAAAGAAGACTGATTAAAACCGAAACGTCCCGGTCCACCATATACTTGCGCTGGAGAATATACGGATTGCAACCATTGACCCTCGTCTTCGATAGCGCCCGTATTGCTAAAACCGCTAATTTGCGGATGCTCTCTAAGAGTTCTACATAGCAGGGACGTACCGCTTCTGTGCAATCCACCAATAAAAACAAATTTGTGATTTAACATGAGATTGTACAATCTACTTAATAGCTATTCAATACGACTACTCTACTAAGCTATTCTACTAAGCTATATGCAGTAGGCATTTGAGAAAAAATAACCCCGACTAACTCGGGGCATGATGGAGTTTTAATCGTTAGTTCTGGCTTTGAATATTACGATCCCTTCTCAAAATTTTTTTAACACTTGTTCGTACGGCATGAGCTTGTTGAGTAGGCAATAGAGTAGCCATAGCAATTTTAAATAAGATTATTAACATTAGCTGTGTTCTTTGGAGCCAAGCCAGGTCATTCCTGATTGCCTGTAATAAAAATCGAGCAGCTACTAATCCTCGGCGTCGTTCTAAATTTCCCTCAGTTGCCTTAAGGGTAAGATACTTGTAGCGGTTAGCAAGAATTTCCCTTTTTAAATGCTGAATAGACGCAGGTGCTTCAGCCAAAGCCTTGTCTATAACTCGTAGACTTCCTAACTCCATTTTCCAAACATTAAAAGAGGCAGAATTAGGAGAAATTCGATATAAAATTTGAGGGGAGGGTATAGCTACAAAAGAGTACTGAGCAGCCAATCTAAGCCACAAATCCCAATCCTCAGCAAATGCCAGTGACTCATCAAAACCACCAACTTCAGTTAAAGCCTGTCTGCGAATTAAAGGGTTAGATCCACTTTCTATAAAATCCTTTAACAACAGCTTCACATAAACATCTCCGTTTTCAGTAAAGTGACCCCCTGGACGTAAAAATTGACCGAATTCATCAATCCAATCCGTCCAACTATAAGCCACAGCAGCTGGGGGATTCTCTTGCAGTGCTTTTAATTGAGTTTCTAGCTTATCTGGCGTCCAGAGATCATCAGCATCCAAAAAAGAAATATATTCCCCTAAAGCTTGAGACACTCCACGATTACGACTAGCCGCCACCCCTGTATTGGGATAAGAAAATACCTTCAATCGCTCATCTTTTATTGTCGAAATAATCTCTGAAGTTGAGTCTGTTGAACCATCATTAATTACGATTAACTCAAAATCTGAAAAGGTTTGATTTAAAACTGATTCAACCGTTTCTTTAATAGTTTTTGAAGCATTATATGCTGGAATAATAACTGAAATTTGTGGCATACTATAGTGTGTTTAAATGAAATGTGAAACTTGGATTGGCGTCAAGAGACAGAAGTTAGGAGACAAGAGTGAAAAGTATCGAAAATAATTTTAAGTAGTTAGAGAAGAGGAGGAGCTTATTTCACGATTGATTGAGACTAGCTATATATCCAGCTCCTTCTATCCTTGATTTTTTCGTTTCAAATAAAAAGGACTCATCAAACTACCCAAAAAAAATTCAAACTCGCAAGCAGCAATCAAGTCACTCTTTACTTTTCCTCGATACTTAATGAACTGTTGTACAACCCTTCGCAAGTTCCCCAGAAGTGTCCTGATAACGATCACGGGTTTCTGCCAACTCTTAGCATTAATCATCCGGAGTTGACACGTCGCTAAACCGCAGCCGCGAGAGATAGATAGCAAGTAATCCCGTTCTAATCGCCAGTGCGGTATTTGATGATAGGTATGCAAATCAGGATGATACCAAATTTCCCACCCTGCCTTGTGCATATACAGCAACGGCTCATAATCATCCCCCTGCACCATTAATCCTGGCAATTTTCCCGTTAAAGTAGGACGAGGCGGAACACTCTCACTCCAAGCTTTTTTGCGAACTACTAACGACGCCGCTGGCGGCAATCTCAACTTTTCCGGCTCAAATCGGTGAGGTGTTGAGCCACGCTCCCGAATTGCCAAAAAAGCCTGTATCCGTTCAAAATTCTCTGGTGGTTCAACCTCAAATTCTCCGTGAATTTGCCCACTGAACGCGCCAGCTTTGGGATATTTCTTGGCAAATGAGAAAGCTTGTACTATCCAGTTAGGAGCAGGGAGGTTATCATCATCCAGAAAACCCGCAAGTTCGCCCTCTGCCTCTCGAACAGCTCGCAACCTAGCGAATGCAGCTCCTTGTTCGGGTTCCAGGAAGTATTTCAACGGGACTAATGGCAGCCAGTGGGTTTGATACTCTTTAACAACTTTCGCTGTCTCATCGGTACTGTTGTTATCAATTACGATAACTTCCCAAGAAATCTGTTCCGTCCCAGATTGCATCCGCAATTTCTCCAGCACCTTCGGCAAACGAGCTGCTCCATTATACGTTGGAATCGCTACCGTAAAGTCTACAGACATTTTTCTGACTTCCGAACCGGATAGTAACGAAGGTTAGTAAATCGGTTCTGGATATCCAAATATCCCTTTCGCCAAAGGTAAAACGGACTGATTAAACTACTCAAAAATAGTTCCATCTGACAAGCCGCTACCAGCTCCGATTGAATTCTCCAGCGATATTTGAAAACATGACACAGAATTTTGCGTAAATCATTAACCACATAAAGTGGAAAAGCCAAGGGTCGTTGCCAGGGCTTAAAACTCAGCATCCGCGTCACAAAACGGCTGAGTCCAATCCCCCGAATAAACGGAATCAAATACTCTCGCTGCAAACGCCATTTGGGAATTTTGTGGTCAATTTCCATTGCTGGACTGTACCAAATCTCCCAACCCTTGAGCTGAATATAACACAACATTTCCAAATCTTCCGCTGTCAGCATATTGCCCTGGACTCTGCCGTTCAAAATCAACTGACTGGGAACGCTTTCTAAGTAAGCCTGCTGGCGCACCACCAATCCTGCCGATGGAGGTAGTAGCTTTTTAGATGGCTCATACCTAAAGGGTTCTGAACCCCGTTCAACGATCGCTAAAAATGGCAGTAAGGGTCGAAAACTCTCTGGGGGTTCCACTTCAAAAGCCCCGTGGATCTGGCTGCCGTAAGCACCTGCCTGGGGATAATTTTGACTAAAGGCATAGGCTTGCGCTACCCACTCAGGGGCGGGGATATTGTCATCATCCAAGAAACCAATCAGCTCCCCTTGAGCCACCTCAACTGCTCGTTGGCGGGCAAACCCAGCTCCTTGTTTGGTTTCCAAATAATATTTTAAGGGATAAGCGCTAGACCAGTTCGCCTGATACTCTCTTACCAAGTTGGCAGTATTATCAGTACTGTTATTGTCAATGACGATAACTTCCCAATCTATGGATTCGGTGCCGACTTGCGATCGCAATCGCTCCAGTACTTCTGGTAAACGCGCTTCCCCATTGTAGGTAGGAATTGCTACTGTGAAGTCAATAGACATATTTACTTGCTGATTACTCTCGGTTCATCAATCCTCGAACCCTAAAACTTCGTCTTGTGGGTTCAATTTCGGGAACACTCTGAGACCATGATAAATCGAGCGACCTTTTCTAGCTAAACTTTAAAGCATTCTCTATATACTTACTAGCTGATTATACCCCTTAATTCCAAGGGAGTTTCCATTAAATTCAGGGTTGGTTATAATTTCCAATCTCTGTAATATTGATGATTTCAGGCTACGAAGCTAACGCGCCTTTCATTTACTAATACTTAGAAGGGGATTTAAGATTACGATTTTAATCTAAAATCCCTATCCGGTCTTAATCAGGTAGAGAGTAGGTTCTAAACCTTTAACTCACTCACCTCTAAGTGGCTGCCCCCTGCCGCGCTGCTGCGGCTTCGTCTGGATGAATGCCCAAACGGGTGAGATTGATACGACCTTTACCATCAATTTCCCGCACTTTGACAATCACTTCATCCCCGACAGCTACCTCATCTTCTACCTTGCCAACGCGGTAGTCTGCCAGTTGGGAAATGTGGATCATCCCTTCTTTCCCAGGGAGCACTTCTACAAAAGCACCGATGGGAATAATTCGGGTGACGCGACCGACGTAGACATCTCCTTCATACAGCTTGCGCGTCATGCCTTGAATGATACTGATTGCCTTTTGTGCCTTCTCCGCTTCAATGGCTGAAACCGTTACCGTACCGTCATCTTCGATATCTACTTTGGCACCGGTTTGCTCTGTAATCCCCTTGATAGTCTTACCACCAGGACCAATGACCAGACCAATCAATTCGGGATCAATCTTGATCGTCAGCAGGCGAGGAGCAAAGGGGGACATCTCTGGACGGGGCTGGTCAATGGTTGCCAGCATTTTTTCCAGAATATGCAATCGGGCGGGTTTGGCTTGCTGAATGGCTTGAGCCACCGTCTCAATCGGAAGACCGGTGATTTTCATGTCCATTTGCAAAGCTGTTATCCCGGTGTCGGTGCCAGCAACTTTGAAGTCCATATCCCCTAAAAAGTCTTCAATCCCTTGAATATCGGTGAGAATGCGAACTTCATCCCCTTCCTTAATCAGACCCATCGCCGCACCACTAACGGGTTGAGTAATCGGTACACCAGCATCCATCAGTGCCAGGGTAGACCCACAAACCGAACCCATAGACGTTGAACCGTTAGAGGAAAGCACTTCCGATACCACTCGGATAACGTAAGGAAAGTCCTCGTGGGGGGGCAAAACTGGAATCAGGGCACGTTCTGCCAAAGCTCCGTGACCGATTTCTCGACGACCGGGCGATCGCATAGGTTTGGTTTCACCCACAGAAAACGGTGGGAAGTTATAGTGATGCAGGTAGCGTTTTTCTTCCTCTGGGTTCAGGTCATCTAGGAGTTGGGCATCTCCTGGTGTCCCCAAAGTAACAGTAGACATCACCTGAGTTAGACCCCGGTTAAACAATCCACTTCCATGCACGCGGGCAGGCAAAAGACCTACCCTACACCAAACGGATCGCACTTCATCGAGTTTGCGACCATCGACCCGAACACCCTCTTCTACAATCTGAGAGCGCATCAGCTTTTTCGTGAGGCTTTTGAACTGCTTGCTCACCGCTTGGGGATCTTCGGTAGCCGCCACTCTCAAAGGGTCATCTTCTGGCAGTTCGGCGATCGATGTTGCAATCGTACTTTCCTTTATCTCATCTAAGGCAGTATCCCGACCCGTTTTATCCAGGTCATATTTTGAGAGAACTCCTTTAATAGACTGCGTAGCGCGATCGCGGATAAAGTCCTCCAGTACCGACGACACCTTTGGGGGTTCCTCAACCACCAACTCAATCCCCAGTTCCTGGATCAAGCTTTGCTGTGCGGCAATCAAATCCTGTACCGCTTCATAACCAAATTCGATCGCCTCAATAATGTCCTGTTCTGGCAGTTGGTTGGCAGCAGCTTCCACCATAATCACCCCATTGGGGGAACCCGCGACCACTAAATCCAAATCGCCCGTATCAATTTCTCGGTAAGTTGGGTTAATAATAAAATCATCCCCCACTAACCCCACTCGCACGGCTGCCATGGGTCCGTAGAATGGAATTCGGGCTTGCAATACGGCAATCGAAGCCCCCGTTACTGCCAAAACATCGGGCGGCACTTGTTCATCCATTGACAAGGTTGTTGCTACGATCTGAATATCATCTCGCAGCCAATTGGGGAACAATGGGCGCAGGGGGCGATCAATCAGACGGCTGGTGAGCGTCACCTTCTCCGGAGGGCGTCCTTCTCGGCGCAGAAACCCACCGGGAATTCGACCAGCCGCGTAAAGTCTTTCCTCGTAGTCCACCAACAAGGGAAGAAAATCTATACCTTCTCTGCCCGCAGAGCGAGTCGCCGTCACCAAAACGGCAGTATCTCCTGACTCAATTAGTACGGAACCACCAGCTTGTGGCGCTAGCAAACCTACTTTCAGCCGAATATCTCGTCCGTCAAAAGATATTGACTTGTCTATCTCTACCATTCGGTACTTTACCCTTCTTCCTTTATCATCTTTTTTTCTCTGTCGCAATCCTAGCACTTCTCTACTATGGCTGCTTTGAGGGACATAGCAGTCATCGAAAGCCCCAAAAAAATCCCTCACTAGAGTAATAAGCTAGCAGTTGACAACCCACCGTTAAAAAAAATGAAGCGATGTTCGCTTCTCGTATAAATCTTACAAATCTTTAAGCATGGCGATTTTACATGGTAGTTGGATAACGGGTGAAAATAGCGGTCATTTGTTTATTTGGGGAGAAATATGGCGCACGATGTCCTCTGTAGAATCCCCTCCAGGAAATGGGGCTTTGTTGCATCCGTTTGCCATGACAGAAGCAGACTACATAGCTTTTTTAAATTCTCAGCATCTACCTATAGGAAGATTTTTGGAAGTATCTGAGAATGGAAATTCAGGAACTAACAACCGATGGCAGGCACAAATTCTAACCCTACCGACTCAAACCCTATCTCCAGACACATCAGCTTACCCTGTACTGTCTGTCAAAATGCCTGTAGAAGAGACAGAGCAGTTGAAACTGAAGCCCTGGAAAATTGAGGGGTTCTATCTGGAACCGTTAGAAGCCGTACAATTTTTGCAAGCGCTACCCTTAAGCTCTTTTCAAGACTCAACCACCTTCGTAGGAGAAGACTTGCTATTTTGGGCGCAGGTGTGTCGGTGGAGTTTAGACTTGCTGACGCGGTGCAAATTTTTACCCGGACTATACCGCCAACCTGACGGTGAGGCAGTGGCTTGTTGGCAACCTCTCCTTGATAGTGCCCTAGACCAAGCTCGTTTAGCTAAGTTTACCCAACGTATGCCCTCTGCTTGTCGAGCTTATGCGGAATGGCAGACAAGGGAGATAGGGGAAAATATTCCCAACTCCCCATTCCCAACTCCCGACTCCCCCCAAGAATTACTGCTGAGATTCTTGTGTAGTGCCATTGACGTGCAAGTGCGTCATTGGGGGGAGTCGGGATCTCTGCCAACGGCAGCATCGCCGATACCAGAATGGTTGCGATCGCTCTCTACAGAGTCTGATAGCCTGGATGTTGAACCTACGGCTGTCGCTCGTCTAGAAACCGCTCTGCAAAGTTGGACGACGCCGATACAAGAACACCTTGTCACGCCAACATCTGGCGAACTCACCCAAAATCTATTTCGCACCTGCTTTGTGTTGCAACCACCAGAGTCAGATGAAAGCAATTGGCGATTGGACTATTGCCTGCAAGCCGTTGACAACCCAGAGGTTTTAGTTGAAGCCAAGATGATTTGGCGTCAGTCAGTGGAGCGACTAGAGTATCAGGGGCGGACGATTAAACTGCCCCAGGAGACGTTTCTTAAAGGGTTAGGATTAGCGTCCCGCCTCTATCCTGCCATCGAACCCAGCTTGCACGAACGAGTTCCCTCTTTTTCTGAACTTACGCCAGTTCAGGTATACGAGTTTATCAAAGCGAGTGCGTGGCGACTGCAAGATAGTGGCTTGGGAATTATCCTACCACCAGGATTAGCACCTGGAGCCGGAGCCAGACGTTTAGGCGTTAGCATTAAGGCAGAAGTACCATCCAAGAAAAACGAGCGTTTGGGGTTACAAAGCCTGCTGAAGTTCAAGTGGGAACTGGCAATTGGCGATCAAACCATCTCGAAAAAAGAATTTGATCGCTTGATGGCGCAGAAGTCGCCCTTAGTGGAAGTGAATGGCGAATGGATAGCCTTACAACCCTCTGATGTTCGTGCTGCACAAACAATGTTGGCAGCATCAAAAGAGCAGATGAACCTGTCAGTAGAAGACGCCCTACGCCTGAGTACGGGGGATACCACTACTTTAGGAAAACTGCCCGTTGTTAAATTTGAAGCATCTGGGGCATTACAAGAGTTGATTGCTAATCTTACGGGCAATCAGACGGTTGAATTGATTGAGATACCTGAAAGTTTTAATGGAACCTTACGACCTTACCAGCTAAGGGGTGTGAGTTGGTTAGCCTTTCTGGAACGGTGGGGCATGGGTGCCTGTTTAGCGGATGACATGGGATTGGGTAAAACGCCTCAGCTTATTGCTTTTCTGCTACATCTTAAAGAGCAGGAGGAATTAGGAGAACCTACGTTAGTGGTTTGTCCAACTTCAGTTCTAGGAAATTGGGAACGGGAGGTTAAAAGATTTGCACCCACTCTCAAAGCCATTGTTCACCACGGGGACAAACGACCAAAAGGAAAGGCATTTGTCAAAGCGGTTAAAGATAAGGATATGGTGATTACCAGCTATCCCCTGGTGTATCGAGATGCCACAGCACTAGAGCAAGTATCCTGGCGGGGAGTGGTACTGGATGAGGCACAAAATATCAAGAATCCAGGGGCAAAGCAGTCTCAGGCAGTACGGGGACTCCCGACTGAATTTCGCATTGCCTTAACAGGTACGCCTGTGGAGAACCGCTTATCGGAGTTGTGGTCAATTTTAGATTTTCTCAATCCAGCATATCTGGGCGATCGCCAATTTTTCCAACGACGGTTTGCTATGCCGATTGAGAAGTTTGGGGACAGGGATTCATTGCAAACTTTGCGATCGCTCGTTCAACCCTTTATTCTCCGCCGCTTGAAGACCGATAAGACTATCATTCAAGACTTGCCAGAGAAACAAGAAATGACTGTATTTTGCGGTCTTTCCGCAGAACAGGCAACCTTGTATCAAAAATTAGTAGATGAGTCGTTAGTTGAAATTGAAGCGGCTGAAGGGATTAAGCGAAAAGGATTAATTTTGACCTTGCTATTACGACTCAAGCAAGTGTGTAATCATCCGGCACAATTGTTAAAGGAGAAACAGCTCAAGGATGCCAAGCGTTCGGGGAAAGTGCTGCGCTTGCAGGAAATGCTAGAAGAGGCAATTTCTGAAGGCGATCGCGCCTTAATCTTCACCCAATTTGCTGAGTGGGGCAAACTCCTACAACCTTATCTAGAAAAACAATTAGGCGGGGAAATCTTATTCCTCTATGGAGCAACCCGCAAAAACCAACGAGAGGAGATGATTGACCGTTTCCAAAACGATCCCGAAGGACCGCGTATCCTGATTCTCTCCCTAAAAGCCGGTGGCACGGGACTGAACCTAACCAGAGCTAATCATGTTTTCCACATCGATCGCTGGTGGAACCCCGCTGTGGAAAATCAAGCAACGGATCGGGCTTTCCGAATCGGTCAAACCCGCAATGTACAGGTGCATAAGTTTGTTTGTAACGGCACGTTGGAGGAGAAGATCAACGATATTATTGAAAGTAAGAAGCAGTTAGCCGAACAAACTGTGGAAGCCGGGGAAAACTGGGTGACAGAAATGGATACTAATCAATTGCGATCGCTTCTACTCCTTGACCGGAATGCTGTGATTGATGAATAGTTATTTGTACTTTGTAAAATCGATAACTAATGAGATTAAATCTGTTAGCATCGGAATACTATTTTTTTTAACGCAAAGGTGCGCAGAGGATAACGCAGAGGTTTGGGAGGTAGTGTGTTAGGGGAAATGAGATGAGTAATGAGTAATTAGTAATGAGTAATGAATAACTACGAAATTGAAGCTCCTGCTTGGTGGGTACAACGCTGGAACGATTTACTCAACTCTTATCGCTTCAAAAAGCGGTTGGAACGAGCCAGAAAATATGCCAAAGAAGGTAATATTCTGGGTATTGATTTTAAAGGTCCGCAGGTGTTGGCACGAGTCCAAGGTACTGCACCAGAACCCTACGAAGTGTCTCTTTCTATTGACCCGTTTACTGATGAAGATTGGGGATATGTGGTAGACACTATGGCGCAACAAGCGCTTTACTCGGCGCAGTTACTAGCGGGAGAGATGCCAGAAGATATTGAAAAAGTATTCACTGCCAATGGGTTGAGCTTATTTCCATTCACGCTTTCTGATATCCATTCTCGGTGTAGTTGCCCTGACCCCCAAAACCCCTGCAAGCATATTGGAGCCGTGTACTATCAATTAGGCGATCGCTTTAGCGAAGACCCCTTTGTATTATTTCAGTTGCGGGGACGTACTAAAGAGCAAATTCTCGATGATTTGCGTCGGTTGCGGAGTACGGAAGTTGGGAAGCAGAAGAGTAAGGGAACACAGGAGCAAGGGAGCAGGGGAGAGGAAGGAGCGAAATCTGCTGCCATGCCGTTGGATATTGAGGGTTTTTGGCAGTACAACGAGCCATTAGATCCATCATTAGTAGTAATTGCGCCTCCAGCAGACAATCACACAGTGCTAGATGTTTTGGGAACAATTCCCTTAACTGAAGCTAATACTCGTTTGATACAGTATTTCAGGGAGGTTTATCAAACCGTGAGTCAGCAGGCAGTGATGGCGGCGCTGAATCGGGAATACTGAGAACTCCTCGATTTTCTAAATTGAGGGTTCTTCAATCGGCAAGGTTTCGTGTGACCTACTGCCTCCGACTTCCTTACTTCTTGAAGACTTCTAGGCAGAATTGCTCCAAATTACCGAAGTTGAGAGTATTTCCCGTGCCGATCTGATAATGGCTGGAACCAATGACTTCGAGTACTTGAAGTTCGAGCGTCGGCGGATATGTGCAACATCTGGTGTAGAAGCACTCTATTTTGCCTCGCCAGAGGATGTCATTTTAAACAAATTGCGGTGGGGAAAGCGATCGCGCTCCGAAAAACAATGGCGTGATGTGTTGGGAGTATTGAAAGTACAGTCATCTGTACTCCTTTCACCGTGAGAATCCCTCTAGTCCCTATTTCTCGAACACTCCAATTTCTCGGAAGATTGGCATCAAGAGTTCGACATCCAAGACAAAAATGGTTAGCTGGGTTCCGTCTTGGGGAATCACTGCAACATGACTGGCAATGTCTAAGGTATCGGCACGACGATAGGACTCGGGTAAAATGCGGATTGTAGATAAGGGTACATCCATTAATACTGGGGTATCAGTAACCGGAATGCCATAGAGTTCACCTGTTGTATTTTGAACAATGACGAGATAACCGATAGAGTCAGATTCGCGGGTTGAGTCAGATTTAAAGAATCGCCGATAAAGATCGACAACGGTGACTTCTTGATCGCCAACATGAGTGATACCCACATAGTTAACGCGACTCCCGTAAATAGGTGTTTGATTAAAAATTTTGTGGACTGACTCAATCGGTAACGCTAGATTGAGGCTACCGATGCGAAAGACGATTAATTTAAGAGAGGATTCGAGCATGGAATACAGTATGGGCGAAAGGGGAAGGATAAAAGGGTAAAGAAACTTAAAATAACACCTTTACCCTTTCCCCTTTAACCTTGTCCCAATTGATTAAGTCTGTCATTTTGTTTGAACATTGGTATCAGACTGGGCTGGGTTTGGCTTCGCTAACACTCTTTTTACTCGTGATGATGTCTTTAATTGCTCTGATAAATTCTTGCTCAATGTAAGGCTTAATAAAGTAAGCCGTAGCACCCAGTTGCATTGCCAGCGCTCGATGCTTGTCATTACTGCGGGAGGTGAGCATCACGACAGGAATTTTGGAGAACTGAGGGTTTTGGCGGCGCTGGCTCAAAAACTCAAAGCCATTCATATTCGGCATTTCAACATCACAAACCATAAGCTGCACCGATGAACTTTGCTGCAACTGTTCGAGTGCTTCCCATCCATCTCGTGCTTGTAAGACTCGAAAACCCGCCCCTTCTAAGGTGAGGGCTAGGGTACGGCGTAGGGTAGCTGCATCATCGATGACTAACACAGTCGGTGTTTGAGCCGTTTTAATGCCCATTCTGGTTGGATACATCGGGGAGTTTTGACGGACATTCAACGTTGATTGAGAACCGGTATTGCTCACCGTTGTACTTCGATCCAAAAGTCGATCGAGCAAGACAGCCCCATCCATAACTGGAATCAAACTGCCATCCCCCAAGATGGTACAACCATAGGTATAACTAGGGGCGGCGATCGCAGCTCCAAACGGTTTGATCACCAGTTCTTGCTCAGTCACAAGGCGATCAACTTCCAGGGCAATCACCTGCTGTTCCCGGCGAAGTACCAACAGGGGCAGCGCCCAATCCTTTGGAGAGGGGACTGCCAGCAGTGCCTTACTCGCAGATGTTTCTAGCAACGGACAAGCATACTCTAAAAGTTCAGCGAGTCGATAGGTGGGGACAAGTTCTTCCCGCCAGTGCAAAAACTGCCGTGTCCCCGATTGTTTGAGCCGAGCGGCTGTGGGAATAATAATTTCTTCAATGCTATCGGACGGTAACGCCAAGGCAGTGGAACCAACGAAGCAAACCAATAATTTAGTAATCGTCAGCGTTAGGGGTAGACGCAGGGTAAACGTAGTTCCCTGTCCCGGTGAAGAGGTGACCGCAATCGTGCCTTTGAGCTGACGCAGTTGCAGGCGCACCACATCCAGCCCTACCCCACGTCCAGAAATTTCACTCACCTGAGACGCTGTGGAAAATCCTGGCTCAAAAATGAAGTCATATAGGCGCTCGTCAGAAATTCCAGCCAGTTTTTGGACGGACAACAATCCCTTGTCAATAGCTTTACGAGCAATACGCTCCCGATCTAGTCCTTGACCATCATCCCTGATTTCAATGAAGGTTTGACTGCCCTTATGGTAGGCACGAATTTCAATTTGCCCTTGCTCAGGTTTCCCTTGCTGCACTCTAACCTCTGGGGGTTCGATACCATGATCGAAGGCATTGCGAAGTAAATGCAGCAGCGGATCGTAGAGTTTTTCTAAAACCGCTTTGTCAACCAAAACACTCGTACCACTTAGTTTCAAACTGACGGGTTTGTGGTAAGTAGCCGATAAATCTCGCAACACCCTCGGAAAACGGCGCAGTACTTCCCCCAACGGCAGCATCCTCGCCCACATCAACTCATCCCGCAGGTGAGTCAGCATTTGTCGTTGCTGTTCAATGGTTTGATCCGATACCTTAGCGAATAAGGTAATATCATCAACCGCTTCTTCAAGCTGCACCGTTTCTTCCAAGAGTTCTTGTAGCTGAGAGTGCAAGACTCCGTAACTGTCCATTTCTAGGGAGTCAAAATCAGCCAAGGTGGGAAGAATTCCATAGTTGGAACTTGGGCGAGCCACTAGCATCTGGTCGGATAACTCCCGAATATCACCCACCAAATTCTGAAATCGGCTAAATCGATTCAGCAGCTCTCGAACGGTTCTTTGGAGTTGTTCATTTTGAAGGGCAAGACCATTACGATTAATCGCAAGTTCACCCACCTTATTATTCATCCGTTCCAGTCGGTCTAAGTTCACCCGCACTGAAAAGTTAGACGTGGAGGAAGCTTTAACTCGGTTGGGTTCTTTGCCACTTGCATCTCGCTGATGCCGCGATTTGGATGGTTTTGGTGCGGTCGGAGAATGGGTAAGATTGGGCAGAGATGTCAACGTAGCAGTGTCTTGGATAGCGGGTAGTTCGTTAAAGAGCTGCTCAATCGAATGCACAGCAGCTTCCAGAGTCTCTGGTGTATCGGTATCGGAGAGGGACTCAGGAGAAGCAGGAGCAAGCAAGCGATCGCTCTTGGCGGTACGCTTCGCGTAATCCCGTGGCTCATTGATGCCAAGAAGTCGCTGCCCTTCTTGAACGGCTGCCTCAGTCACCGATAAGGAATCAGCAACCAATTCCCCCTCAATAATTGCCAAGGGGTTGGTAGTGTCAGTCCCCAGAGACATAAACTCTGGTGTTTCTACACCATTGCCAAAAATCTCTTCTAGAGAAATACTGAACGTCTCCTCTAATTCTGGCTCTGGCTCGGCATTTTGGTATAACGTGGCAGGTTCTGCAAGTTCTGGGTAAGCCTCGATATCCATCTCAGCAATAGCAGCACCGTTGCCAAACACGTCCTCTAGGGAGAGTAGACTTTCGTCTGAATCGGCAATCCTAGAGTAATCAGGTGAGACAAACTCGGTGGCTGACCGATCTGCCAAGGCGACTAACGCCTCAGAAGGGCTTCCCCCTTGGATCAAATCCCCTGCAAGTACGGCTTGTTGACCTGCGTGAAAATCAGCTAAAGCCAGTTGAGTAATTTCTAAAGCCCGGTTGGGATGAGCATCTAAGGCACGTTGGGCTGTTTGAGCGATCGCTGCAAATCCTGGCAGGTTCAGTAACTCGGCAAATCCAGCAAACACCTGGGCTTGAGCCCGTAATTCTCCTGCCACCTGATATTCTTGAGGATGAGCCACAACCGTAGCGAGGCGTTCGAGCCCCTCTGTCACATCCACTTCAAAGATAGACACGGTCATATCGATGCCCAATTCCGCTGAACTGGGGATGTAACTTTCAGTTTGGGTTAGGGCATCTCCCAGTCGTTCCTCGATTTGGGCAAAGATGGGAGCGGCAGTGGCTAAGGCTTGCTCTGTATCCAACTCACCTGCTGTGATTTGTTCGATCACGGGTAGATAAAGACAATCGTAAGCCTGTAGCAGTTGGCTTTCTAGGTCAGTATCAATCTCTAAGGTTTCGCTGTAGAGTGCCTTGAAGATGGTTTCTAGGCGGTGAGCCAGCATTGCGATCGCCTCTAGCCCCACACTGGCAGATCCTCCTTTGAGTGAGTGGGCGGTTCGCATGAGGGCGTGAACTTTAGGGGTACTGCGCTCGGCTCTGAGGGTGAGTAAATTGGCTTCGAGTTCCTGCAATAGCTCGGGAGCCTCTGCAATGAAAAACTCATAGGCGCGATCGCGGATATCCGGGTTAATTGCCATGGTTTGTCACAAGGTATTGGTCAAAGGGGGTATTTGGGGTTCGCAACAAAGGAGTAACTAACTCACTTTGAATTGACCAACCTCTTCTTGTAAGGCTTGAGCCACGGTTCGGAGTTGCCCGAAAGACAGGGATACCTGATAAACTTCCGTTGAGGTTTTGTTCGCAATCGCCGCAACATTCGTCATGGTTTGGGTAACGGTTTCAGCGGTTTGGGCTTGAACCAGGGTGGCTTGGGTAATGGCTTCAACCAATTGATTAATTTCGACACTGGCTGCCGTAATTTTATTGAGACTCTGGCGAGTTTCGTCTACCAGTTTCGTTCCCATTACCACCTGCTCAGTACCTGTTTCCATGGCAGTGACAACTTCATTGGTTTCTGTCTGAATGCTCGCCACGAGCTTTTCTATTTCGGCGGTGGCTTCTCCCGATTGCCTTGCCAGCGCTCGTACTTCATCGGCAACAACGGCAAAGCCGCGACCTTCTTCTCCAGCTCTAGCTGCTTCAATCGAGGCATTAAGAGCCAGCAAGTTGGTTTGAGCGGCAAAGCTACTAATCAGGTTGACGACGGTAGAAATCTTTTGGGAGGATTCGCCCAGACGCTTGACTTTCTTCGCCGTTTCTGCTACTGTTTCCCTGATATTCATAATTCCTTCTACAGTCCGGTTCATAGCAGCGTCCCCTTCTTCCACGGTCTGAGTCGCTTTTTGTACCGCCGATTCTGCTTGTTCAGCATTGGCAGCAACGATTCGCACCGCTTGAGCCATATCGTGAACCTGTTCTAAAGCTGAACCAATTTCCTCTGCTTGCCGCAGGGCTTCAGCCGATAGTGCCTGCACAGAAACTTCATTGCTGCTGGTGGTTTCGGCGACTTGGCTAGCCGCCGCTTGCACTTGCATTACAATTTTCCGCAAGTTCGTAATGGTCGCATTGTAGGAATCTGCGATCGTGCCGATTTCATCTTCTGTCACCTTAGCGCGGATGGTTAGGTCGCCTTTACTAATGGGGTCTACTTCCATCAGCAGTTCCAAGGCACGCTGTTGTAGAGCTTCTTTAAGCTGGCGCTGTTCTTGAGCCAGTTTTTCCGTAACCTCTAGTTCTCTAGACTGCTCTGCTGCTTGTGCTTGTTCGTTTAAGAAGCCTTTGACTGAGGCGACGAGGTTGTTGAAGGTTTGAGCCAGGGTTTGAGTTTCTGTACTGCCACGGGGTTCAACCGTAACATCTAAATTACCCGCAGACATTTGTTGGGCTTTATTTGACAATTCATTGAGCGGAGCCGAGAGCTGACGGGCTAACTGCACCGTAATTAAGGTTGCCACCACTCCTAAGACTAGAGCGGTTAGAGCAAAAACCCCCAACAAATCCTGACTTGCCCTTCGGATTTGGGCAATATCCATCGAAGCAACTGCTACGTAATCTACACGCGGGAGAGTGGTGAGAACGTACTGCTTGCCTTGATAATTGAAGGAGATACTGAGACGTGATCGCTCAGTTTTCTCAGCTAAGGGAATGAATTTTAAGTTTTGGAGTGCATATTTACTCTGGGAGGCACTCAACACGTCTTCGGGATTGAGGGTTTTGTCTTGGACAACTTTGATGAGATCTTTGGTAATTTGTGCGATCGCTTCACCCCCTATAATCTCCCTAGTATCGCTGGAACCAGTCGCTCTCAGGGTATTAATCACCGTACTGGAGCTAGCATCTAGAAGCTGCACCTGTTGAGAACCGTTGAGGTTGGCTTGCTGCAAAAGCGTTTCTAAGCGAGCAAATGCACTAGAGGGTACAATCGCTTGCACGACACCCAAGAATTTACCTGAATTTGGCTCTAGAATCGCCTGGGACACGTCAACGGCAAAGGTATTTGTTGATACATCAACTTCCGGGTCCTGAATCCATAGGGTATTGGTTTTCGCGTCTTGCCACCACTGCTCGTCAGCCTGAACAAAGTCGCTGGTTGCGGTACTGTAAGCAATAACAAACCCATTACGTTCTGTTATATGGAGCTTCGCCAGCTCTCCATTCTTAGTCGTTGTAACCATATAGTTATTGAGGACTGGATTGAGTTTGAGAAGCTTGGTGTTCTCGAAGCGCCGCTCCAACTCCTCAAGCGGTAAGTCTACCAATCCCTCAGCTTCAGCATTTTGGGTACTGGCGCGAACTGCATCAATCACTAAAGGGTTACTCGCAACACTCAGGGGGGTTTTCACCGTATCGTCTATAAACTGGCTCGCTGCTTCACTCGATAGCCGGGATTGTTTTTCTAATTGCCCTACCAGCTCATTACTAGCCCGCCGCTGAATAACGGTGTAACCTACCCCGCTAGCAATTGCTAGGGGAAGCAACACAGCGGGTAAAATCCTCATCAACAACTGGCGGCGCAGAGGGGTAGACTGCTGGGCGCTTTTCTTGTTGTTGATTAGCTGGAGTAATCCCGTTGCCCCATCTCCCTGTGATGTCGGCTTTGGGTAAGGCAGCAGAGGTGGAATAGGCAAGGATTCATTGGTTTGAGGAGTTTGAGCCTCAGTGAGTAAACCTCCAGAGGTAGGATTGTAACCATTTGTAGAATTTTCAGAAGAATACTTGGGAGGAATCTGAGTCATGAAATTAAACCTTTGCTTTAAAGTGCAAGTTGTTGAAAACAGTAGGTAGATATAGGGAGACAAGGAAACAAAGGGACAAGGGGACAAGGGGACAAGAAGGACAAGAAGGACAAGGAGGACAAGGAGGACAAGGAGGACAAGGAGATTTTTATGGTGTTATTCTTCTCCCCCGCTCCCCAGCACCCCAGCAC
>NZ_JADEWY010000067.1 GCF_015207375.1 Coleofasciculus sp. LEGE 07092
AACTCCTACGTTTTGCAGGTGCAATACCACCGGATGATATTCAGTTGATGCGCGAAGCAATAGAACAGGATTGTGAGCAGGTTGATACCGATGAGTGGTAGATACTTGTTGGACACAAACATCATCATTGCTCTGTTTGCAGATGAGGCAGCAGTTAAAAACAGACTTGCACAAGCGGATGAAGTGTTCATTCCCAGTATTGCGGTGGGCGAGTTATGTTACGGTGCCAGAAAATCAGGACGCTCGAAAGAGAATTTAGAACGTATTGACGAATTTGTAGCTAACAGTACTGTACTCGAATGTGATGCACAAACTGCTCGTCATTATGGTGAGGTCAAACACAAGTTACGTCTTAAAGGTCGTCCGTTACCTGAAAACGATATTTGGATTGCAGCAGTTGCTCTGCAATATACGTTAATATTGGTTACACGCGATGCCCATTTTCAGGAAATAGAAAACTTACAAACTGTTGCTTGGTGAGAAGTGCGATCGCTCTTCGATGCTTGATTAGATATCACGCAATCAAGCCACTGCAAAGCCTGTATGTTCCCGGATTTTGGGATGGCGGAAACCAAGCACAATATCTTCTGTGGGAACACCTGCTTCTAGTAAGTCGGTAGCAATCCCTTCCTCGGTATCGTCATATTGAATCCAGATTTTATCGCTGATTAAATCCAGGTGAATGGGCGTAGAGTGTAGGTACTTGTCGTCATTCCAGCCAATATCCAAGACTAAGTAGCGTCCTCGCTCATCATCAAATAGAACTTGAGAGTCATAGCTGTCAGGCAGGGACGCTCGATATTGGGCGTGTTCTTGTAGAATTTTTTTAATGATGTCTCGGTAGTTTAATCGGGTATCCATTGCGAGATCGCCTCACGTTCCTCATCAAAGACAATCAGCCTAATAATTTGGTTTTTTAGCAGAACTTGTCCTAATTCTATGGTAAATACGCTGTTGAAGGTAGGACGGGAGACGGCAAGATAGAGAATTCGCTCTATACCCATTTCGTTAAGCACTTGGCGATAGAGGACATACTGCCCCAAGGCTTGCTCCAAATCCTTGACATCAGACTGTCCGACAAAACTCTTGACTTCAACAACAATCTGTTGGATTCCTTTTTCGGCACTAATGAGGCGTTCTGCACCGAGATCGGCAGATAAGCGCTTTTTGCCTATTTGCAATGGAAATGGATCGTGAGTAATCGTCCAGCCATCGTTTTGTAAGGCACGCTTAACTGTATCGTGGTAGATGTCTCGCCTTGCCATGCTGATTTATGCGCTTTGCTATCTTCCTAGTAGAGCACGGCGGAAGTAAAGTACCTATCTTATGGGAGACTGGGGCTAACTGAGATAAATTGCACTCACAACAGAGACAAGGAACGAGAACATGGCACAATTAGCTCCAAAATCATTAACCCTAAGTGAGTGTGAGCGCGAAGAGTTAGAAAAACTGCTCAATCGCCGTAGCACACCGCAACAAATAGCACTGCGAACAAAAATAATTTTGCTGGCAGACAAAGGCAAGAATAACCGTGAGATTGGGCGGGAATTGAACATCAGTCGATTCATGGCTCGTAGATGGCGGCATCGATGGTTAGAGTTAAGCGAGCGAAAGTTACCAGTTATTGAACGCTTGCAAGACACAGAGCGCCGTGGTGCGCCAGCCAAATTTAGTATGGAGCAAGTTGTAGAATTATTTGCACTTGCCTGTTGTGAGCCAGAAGATTGCGGACGACCAATCAGTCATTGGACGGCAAGGGAATTAGCAGAAGAGATGGTTAAACAAGGTGTGGCCGAAAGTATATCTCCACGTCATGTCGGACGGTTATTAGAAGAAGCCCAAATTAAGCCACAGCAGAGCCGCTACTGGTTGACCCCCCCCCTAGATGAAGAATTTGATACCAAAGTCCAAAACATCAGTAATTTATACATCACAGCAATAGAACGAGCTGTCGTAGGGGAACGAACAGTTTGCATTGATGAAATGACTGGTATTCAAGCAATTGAGCGTAAAGAGAAAGACTTACCATTGCGACCAGGTAAAGTTCAAAGACGAGAATTTGAGTATATTCGTCATGGCACACAGGCATTAATTGCCAACTTCGATATTGTTACAGGTCAACTTATCTATCCAACTTGTGGAGACTCACGCACTGAACAAGACTTTGCCCAAAACATATCTGAGCTGCTCAGACGGGGTACTTTTACTAGTACAAATGAACTTAAGAATCGGATTTTAGATTTCATCGACTACTTTAATCGAACTATGGCAAAGCCATTCAAGTGGACTTATAAGGGTAAGGTATTAGCGGTTTAATGGGTATTCTATTTCCGCCGTGCTGTACTAGTCTCATGGCTCCGTCTCAATCCCGTGCTGGCTCAGTCTACTGCCCCTGAGTCCTTCGAGTTGCCTCCCAGTGTACCCCGTGGCACAACCGTGCAACTTGATGGCTCAACCAGCATGATTAAGGTAAACCAAGCCTTAAAAGAGCGCTTTGAGAAACAGTACCCCGGTACGACTATCGAACTCAACGCCCAAGGGAGTGATGCAGCGCTACAAGCCCTGCTGGATGGAGAAATCGATCTCGCTGCTATTGGGCGTCCGCTGACGGGGGAAGAAAAAGCGCAAGGTTTGGTACAAGTTCCCTTGAACCTACAAAAGATTGCGATTATTACCGCACCGGATAATCCTTTTCAGGGAGATGTCACCTTTAAGCAATTTTCCCAGATTTTCCGAGGTGAAATTAACGATTGGTCTGAGATTGGGGGTGATCCTGGAGAAATCAAGTTGATTGATCGTCCCGACTATAGCGATACTCGGCGGGCTTTTCAACGATACGATGTATTTAAAGCTGCTCCCTTTGAGACAGGAACAAACGCTACCCAGATTGATCAAGACAGTACGCAAGAGGTTATTAAGCAACTGGGGGCAAACGGGATTGGGTATGCGATCGCCGATCAAGTTCTGGAGATGAAGCCGACGGAGGTGAAAATCATCCCCATGCATAAAGTGTTCCCCGACGATCCAAGATATCCGTTCTCACAAACTCTGTCTTACGTTTACAAAGAGCCTCCCACACCTCCCGTTGAGGCATTTGTAGGCTATGCAACTGATCCTTCTAATGAAGAAGTTGTTGATGAAGCGATCGCACAGACAACGACTGAACCTGATATAGAGGATGCTCCTGACTCAACACCCGCGACTGAACCTGAATCCGAGAACGCCGTTGCCTGTGCGGCGTTCTCTTCTTAGTGCATCGTAACAACAACAACGCTTATACCTATTGGGAAGTTCCCCCAACAGCAGTAGAGGCACTCAAGAGCCAAGCAGAGAAAAGCTAAGGGGCGGGATTAATAGAGTTGGTACAGGAGGAAGGGAAGAATTTAGGAATAGAGTTGTCCTTAGTAAGTAGGCAGAAATCAACAGAACTCTATTGCCAAACGTCAAGATACCGGAAATCCTTACTAAGGACAAATGACTAAATCTACTGATGGTATTGTGAAACAGAACTTTTGAGGCATGGGTTAAGAAATGACCAAGAACCAGACTAATCTACTTGTGAAAGTTCAGTCAGCGGGTTATAACCATGGCAACTCGGCTCTCATTACAGTCAATGATGAAGAATTCGGGTTTGAAAGTTACAGTCAAGGGCTTAATGTTGCTCTCATTCATGAAGTCACGGGTCAAAAGCTTTGTTGTACAACCTTCGATACCTATGGAGACGAAGGTTCAGCAACGGCGTTTGCTCAGTTTATAGAGAATCTACCCAACGGTCGAATTGTGGCACTTTCTGTCAAAGATGATGCAAGTTTAAGGCTGAATGACCGTGCTAAAAAAGCGTGTGAATCTCTGGGTAGTTATCTAAGTTACTTTCTGCAATTCCGAAGTTCTTGGACAATGATTAGCCAAAAGAACGCTTTACCTGGAACCCCTGAAGAATCTTTGTCCTATGAAGCGGCTGTCACCTGCTCTCGTTCATTTGTTGTGCCATCAGTGAGTGCTAATGGCTCCACTATCTCTGTCACATCTGCTGGTTTAGATTTTGGAGACGTGGCTCAAATTACCTTGAATGGGCAAGGGGTAGCGATTGAGGGAGGGTATCAGCGAGGACTGAATGTAGTGGTTTTTGATTCATCCACTACAATTCCCATCTTGAACCAATCCTTTGATTTGTTTGCTAACCCGACGGCTGCCGATGCCTTTGCCCAACTTATTGAAGACCTTCCTGAAGGTCAAATTGTGGCGATTGCGGTCAAGGATGATGGCTTCTACAACCTCTCTGAACGTGCCAAACAAGCCTGTGAAGCCATTGGCAGTCGCCTAATTCACCACCTTCAATTCCGAAATTCTTGGGCGATTGTGGGTTATAAAGGCGCTTCCCCTGGTTCAATTATCGAAAATCTCAACACCTCTGGAGCCGTCTCGGTCAAATTTTGGATATCTTCCCTCATCTCGATGAACGGGAAGTGGCAACAAAAACAAAAACTCCAACCCTCTGATTTGCAGAGCAAAGATATCTTTGGTAGTGCCATTGCTCTTAGTGAGAAAATAGCGATTATTGGGGCGCGTATGGCTGAAGTTGAAGGTCATCCGGCTGCGGGTAGTGCTTATATTTTTGAATTAGAAAACGGACAGTGGCAGCAAAAACAGAGGCTTCACCCCCCAGGCTTGCAGCGCCAAGATGTCTTCGGCAACTCTGTTGCTATCAGTGGGGACGTTGCCATTGTGGGAGCTTATTTTGCCGATGCTGAGGGGCGTCCAGATGCAGGCAGTGCTTATATTTTCCACTTAGAAAACGGACAGTGGCACCCAAAACAAAAGCTTCAACCCTCTGACTTGCAGCAGGGCGACTACTTCGGCAACTCTGTGGCGATTAGTGGGGAGTTGGCGATTGTCGGAGCCTATGGCGTTGATTCTGAGGGGCGTCCCAATGTAGGAAGTGCTTATATTTTTCAATTAGAAAACGGGCAGTGGCACCCAAAACAAAAGCTTCAACCTGCTGATTTACAGGGGGGTGATTGCTTCGGTACATCGGTGGCGATTAGTGGGAAGGTAGCAATTGTCGGAGCACGTCTTGCTCATGGTGAGAGTAGTCAATATGCAGGGAGTGCTTATATTTTCCAATTAGAAAACGGGCAGTGGCACCCAAAACAAAAGCTCCAACCTGCTGACTTGCAGCAAAGCGATAACTTCGGCAATTCGGTGGCGATTAGTGGAGAGGTGGCAATTGTCGGAGCCTATGGTGTTGATTTTGAGGGGTATCGAGATGCAGGCAGTGCCTATATTTTTCAATTAGAAAATGGGCAGTGGCACCCAAAACAAAAGCTTCAACCTGCTGACTTGCAGCGGGGTGGTGGCTTTGGTACATCCGTTGCGATTAGTAGCCAGGTCGCTATTATTGGGGCTTCTGGCCTTGATGCAGAAGGTCGTCCAGATGCTGGGAGTGCCTACATTTTTCATTTAGAAAATGGGGAATGGCAGCAAAAAGAGAAGCTTCAACCTGCTGACTTAGAGCACAATAACTGCTTCGGTTACGCCGTTGCCATTAGTGAGACGGTGGCGATTGTCGGAGCGCATAATGCCCATGCAGAGGGAAGTCCCTATGCAGGGAGTGCTTATATTTTTGCAACCCTACCGTAATCAGTAAAATTAAACTTCACTGGCTTTTTTGACTCAAGCCGATCAAAAAAATCTCAAGGTTTTATGAGAGAAATAGCATGGAAATAAATCGAGTAAATTCTGTTCAAAGACGATTCGTGCGTGAGGATGCTATAACTATTATTAATATTGATTCTAGAATCAACAATAAGGACAATCCAGTCGTCGAGTTCTTCAGTGCAGGCAGCTACGAAGTAAAGTTTCTTGGTATAGAAGAAGGGGGTCAGTATGATGCCTGGAGCCGCTGGGATTTTGTTTATGGCTGCGATGAAAAGGGAGAAAATTGTACAACGGGGTGGCTCAATGGGTATCACATAACATCTGGGGAATTTACCGCTAGCGTTCCAAGCAATGGTATATTTGCAACCCCTGAGCAGGCGCTTGCCAAAGCTCAAAATACATCCTTTACCCTGACATCTAGTTGCAATGTCAGCTTTTTCATTAGTGATGATTTGCTTCCAGATAACCGGGGTGGCGTCTCACTGGCTGTCAGAAAACTTTACCAACCTTCATCTACCTCACTATTTGGAAATTTGGTATTCGTTGCTTTACTGATTGGCTCAGTATTGCTCACGTGGTTTATATTAGACCCCTAAAGTTTCAGGAATTCTGACCCATAGTCCGGAATTATCCGCCTAGTTTTAACCCATGAAAACCAACTCAAACCCCCCTATTACTCCGACTGCTGAACAAATCGCCCAAACCAAAAAAGCGATCGAAACGTACTATCTTGAGTGGCTTTACAACCCTAGCAAACGAGAAGGCGTTTACCCCTTCTACCAGATACATGAAGCAGGAGAGCCAATTCAGGGAACGGTCATGATTTTTCATGGGTTCTCTGCCAAGCCGATGCAGATGTTCTTGGTGGGTGATTACCTATTTCGTAATGGCTTCAATATCTATCAGATTCCTCTAGCTGGTCATGGGTTTCTGCCACCTGATAGTTTTTGGCCCCAAGTTGACCTCAAGCCGGAATTTTTAAACCCTCTGCGCCAAGGAGTGCAGCAAGACCCAGTTCTCGATAACTTTTTCTATAATCGTGCCAGCAATCCCTTTGGGGCATTTCAGCAAGTCAGCCTTTTTCAAAAAATGGCTCTAGTGGCTCGTATCTTGAAAGCTGCTCCCCAATTATTAGATATGGCATTAGCCATTGAGCGAGCCAATGACCGAGACTTTGACCGCTATTTCACCTCATCCCACATGAATTATCTGAATGAGGCAAAGCAACGTCTAGCTGAATTAGATGCCATGCCGGGACCCATTTATACAGTGGGGCTGTCCGTTGGCGGTGCAGTTGCTCTAGCTTTAGCCGCATCTCGACCAGAGCGGATTAAAAAAGTAGTGACCTACGCTCCTTTACTGGAAGTATCGAATGAAGTCAATGAGCGGTACATCAATCTGACCGGACCTCTGGATCTCAGACAATTTTCCTGGGAGCATAACATTAGCTTCCCCGTGGGCTGCTTAACGGCAGCTAATCGTTTTGGGGCGTTTGTCCGCAGTGAGAAAAACCGACAAACCTTAGAGACGATTCCTACTTTTTTGGTGCTGACAGAAAACGAAGACGCGGCTGATTTGCAAACCAATCAGCGATTTTTCAAACAGTTAGGCGGTGAAAGCAAAGGTCATCGTTACTATCTCTATCCTGCTAGTGATCTTGTGCCTCACCCCATGGTAGACCCCAGAGAAATTAGTCAGGGTATGACAAACCGTTTCTGGAAGAGTTTGTATCAGGAAACCTTCCGCTTTCTCACCACGGGTGAAATGGATTCTGCGAATATGAGCAACCTAGAGGAAGCATCGGATTTACCCCCTATTCCGACTTATTCTTAAAAAAGCACTAATATTAGCGTTTCCCTGATTGAGTTTATGGTGCATACATCTAGCGAACATCACGAGCAGCTTTCTCAATGGCTGCGTCATCTGGTAGAAATACTTCGCACCCAAGGAGGCTCCACTTGGAACTCGTTAGTTTTAGGTGTTTCTGGAAAGACTGCCGTGATTGAGCTAGACGGGATTCAGTTGCAACTGGGTGCAGAGGGAGGCAATCAGCTTCAAGTTCACATCGACTATTCAGTAGAACCGCAGCCCGTAAAATTTCGTAGCGACGCCGAGACACTTAAAGACGTAATTAGCGGCAGGTTGACGCTGGATGCCGCCGTAGTTAACGGCAAGATTGATGTGCGTGGCGATTTACAAGACTTGCTGGGTATACATCAAATCGTCATGGGAATTTTAGCTGATATTGCTATCAATCCTCACTTGCAACGCCTGTGGGAAGAGTTTGAGGGCTTATGGTTACAGCCATTGTCACTTCCCCTCTGCCGACCTCTTGAACAACAGAAACCGTACTATGGTTATTTAATTAATCATGTGCCTGAGGATATTCTTTGGGTTGAAGTTTAGTCTATAGCACTTCTCTCTCATGTGAGGTGCAATACGACCCCCTCGCATCCCCCTTATAAAGGGGGACTTGAAACTCAAGGACGTACCTCACAAGACTAGGAAACGCTATATATAAAATTTTGCTAAAGATACTCTGTATCGATTCCATATATCACGTCTATACAGGAAAATAATATGTAGTAAGTAGGTCAGCATTAATATTTGTCGTTGAGGCAAGGTGATTGATAATGTGGCAACCTTTTTTGAGACGTGGCAGCTTAATTATGTTGTTCGGCACCTTAGCACTGGTCAATAGTGCTTGCAGTAAGGATGAATCTGCAAGCATTCCCAGTCCCACGCCAAGTCAAGCCTCTACTCCTTTACCCTCCCCTTCCCCCCCTCCAAAACCTCAGGTACAAAAACCTCAACCTGCGAATACATCTGATACCTACTCTGAAGCGATTGATACTGCCAGTAGTGCAGTTACTATCAGTCAATCGGCTGTGAGTCGAGAGGATTGGGGTTTAGTTGCCAATCGCTGGCAAGATGCGATTAACTTATTGAAAACGGTGCCAGCTTCAAATCAGAATTACAAGAATGCTCAACAAAAGTTGTCCCAGTACCAAAACCTATTAACCGATGCTAAGGTACGCTCCACACCACCGCCGCCGAAACCCAAACAAGGTGACAGCAATCCCCAGTTTTTCTCTGTTCCAGTCAAAGGGCGACCCGGTGGCACGCCTTTGATTGAAGTGACTTTCAATGGCAAAAAATTTGATATGCTCTTCGATACTGGTGCTACTAACACCCTGATTACTTTGGCAATGGCTTATACCTTGGACTTGAAAGCGATAGGGACAACTCAAGGATTGGTTGCTGATGGGGCAATTGTAGAATTACCACTTGCTGTGATTGAATCAATGGAAATCAATGGTCGCGTCAAGAGAAAGCTCGAAGTGGCTGTAGCCCCCGCAAGGATGCCGATTGGACTTTTAGGGCAAGATTTTTTTGAAGGTTATGACATTGCGATTAAAGAAAATGTCATTGAGTTTCGCCGTCGTGCGGGGCTTTGAGCAAGTTTCAATGCCTGATAGGGATTCAGGAGAATTCAGACGGGTTACCAATGCCGCCGCCCCTGGTATATATCAGCGAACAACCCAGAAGTTTGAGCGATCGCCCCATTAAAAAATAAGGTGGGCATTGCCCACCCTACAGTATCATTCAACCTTTCACACAAACCACCTGCTTCAGCGTCGCAACAACTTCCACCAAATCAGCTTGATTGTTCATCACCTCATCTATTGATTTATAAGCACCCGGAATTTCATCCAAAACACCCTCATCTTTGCGACACTCAACACCCTTCGTTTGCTCAAGCAAATCATCGAGTGAGAACTGTTTCTTCGCCTTCTTGCGAGACATCAAACGCCCAGCGCCGTGGGAGCAAGAACAGTAACTATCGTGATTCCCCTTACCCTTAACGATGAAAGACTTTGCTCCCATCGAACCAGGAATAATCCCATAATCCTCTTCCCGCGCCCGAACTGCACCTTTGCGAGTGACGTACACCTCTTCACCAAAATGCACTTCCTTTTCAGCATAATTGTGATGGCAGTTCACCTCTAGCAATGGCTTTGTGGGCTTACCCCCAGCCAAATGCTTCTCAATAATCCTCTTGAAACGAGCCATCATTACATCCCGATTATATCGGGCATAATTCTGCGCCCATTGCAAATCTCGCCAGTATGCCTGAAACTCTGGTGTTCCGGCTACAAAGTAGGCTAAATCCATGTCAGGCAAACGATTATCTGCTAATTTCGCTAACTCCTTGGCAGTGCTTATGTGGCATTGAGCCAGCTTATTGCCAATATTTCGCGAACCGGAATGCAGCATTAACCAGACTGAGTTCTCAGTATCGATGCACACTTCAATAAAGTGATTCAATTTGTTACTAATTGCTTACTAAGCTTTTTAAGTCTCCAACGTCTAAGTTCAATACTGTTTCGACTTCTGCTTAACACTTTCACTGCACACTAGACTGAATGGGTAGTAATAAACTGATCTTCTTTGTATACAGTTATATTGATATTAGTGGTTTCCATCAGACCACAATATCATAAATGAAAGTTGCAATCGACCAAGTCATTTCTGCTTGGTTCTATACCTTCCTATTCGGTATAGTTCGGAGCACACCTTCATCCTAATTACTTAGGATGCCCAAGTCCCTCTGCTCTCTACAGGGCGTATTACCGCTTCCCTCGGTATTAGCATCTCAGCCTTCACCGATTTGGACGAGTTTTTATTACTGTATTACTACAGTAAGGGGCAATCCTTTACCCCCTCCGAGAGAACCCAATTGTTTCATGGCTTTTCCTTGCAAATCCCGCACCCCTCGATGCAGTTCTTTGAAATGATTCCAGGCTTGCCAATTAGATACAGCTTTCTCAACCTCTTTATTTTGGTTAAACCCAACTGGAATAGCAGCTTCAATATCCAGACGAATTGTCTTGAGTTTGCCCTCTAGTTGCTCTACCACAAATGGGGTTTTCATCGCAGCCATACCGCAACCCACGTCCACGCCCACAGCGGCTGGAATTACTGCTTCTTTTGTAGCAATTACAGACCCAACTAACGCTCCTTTACCCAGGTGAACATCCGGCATTAATGCCACATGCTTGAACACAAAAGGTAGAGAAGCAACATTTTTTGCCATCTTGGTTTCTTCATGGGCAAGGGCGTGATTTGCCCATGACAGTACGGGGGTTGGTGCGGAAAGTTTAAGTTTTTCGTAAGGCATAAATATGCGCCTCTCTACAATATACTACATATGCTACAAAATAAATACAAAACCGTCAACTCGATTTTGATGCCAGATAAAGAAAATAGACATAAAACAAAGCCCCACAACCTTTTATTGATTGCAGGGCTTGTTTTTAATTTGGTGGCGGGAGGCGGATTTGAACCACCGACCTTCGGGTTATGAGCCCGACGAGCTACCAGGCTGCTCTATCCCGCGTCGCTTTATCTAGTGTAACTCCTTATTGCCGAAGTGACAACTAGGAAGAAGTTAAATGTTGATTAAGTAGAAAAAATACCCAACTTCCTATCCGTTCTATTCTAAAGAACCATCGAGAGTTCGCCAATCACCTCTAACCGTTTGAAATCACCAAAATGCATAAAGGATTCTGCCAGGGTTTCCGCCACGGAGGGAGTAATCCAACCCATCTGCTTTAAAAGTTGAATGGCAACGGCATACTTAGCACGTTTAGCTCCATCCATAACCTTAATCGCCATACCTAATCCCGCACCAACGCGACCGATACATTGAATTCCTTCTGCACCTGCCTTACTCACGAGTTCTCCTTCCGTCAATTGCATCAACTTCGTATCAAACGCGCCTTCTCCTGCCACTAGAGTTGGGTGATGGGTCATGGCGCGGATAATTCGCTCCATTGCCAAATTGTCTCCCGATGCTAGCTGGGCGTACAAGGATGCGATTTGACCGAGTTGGATAAAATAAGTGGGTGCGCCGCAGTCATCGTGGGCAAGAATCAACTCATCGGGAGGTATTCGCATCAACTCAGCCACTTGGCTCAAGATTAGCTTTTGGATGGGGTGGTTGTATTGTAAGTAACTGTTCGTCGGCCACTGCCGTTGCTTACAGACAGCCAACATTCCGGCGTGTTTGCCTGAGCAGTTGTACTCTAGAGGACTTTGCTTTCCAGGCGGTGTCGGACATTGCAACATGGATGGATCAACATCACAGCGCCAAAGGATTTTAAAAACTTGGCGTACCTGTTCCAACCTACCTTGATGGGAACTACACATAATCGCCAAGTCCCGGTCGTTCAGGTTGTAATGCTCCAAGGTGCCTGTGGTAATAACCGCTAGTGCCTGAAACGGTTTGAGACCTGAACGAATAAATGTTGATGTTTCTGAATTACCCGCCACAGACAGTACTCGTCCTCGGCAATCGCAGAGGGCGGCTTGGACGCGATGGGTTGATTCGACGATGCCTTCCCTTAGTAAACGAACGTCTAAGTTCGGCGCTTGATTGCGTTTTCCCCTTGTCATGCTTAAGACTATACCATCGACAGGGAACAGGATAACGGGCTTGAGGGTAAAAAAGATGCTACTTCAATCATGGGCTTTTTCGATTTCGGATTTACAAAAAATTCCAAATCAGGCTACCACTTATAACGAAAAGAACAATAACACCAAACGTCCATTTCAGACGTTGCAGAAGGGGTTGGACTTGATAAGAGACGATCAAGCGATCGCGAGTCACTACTTCTGAAGGTTTTGTCCAAGTTTGACCATCATACCAGCCTGACTCTTCATAGGATATAGTCTTCCGGAAGAGGCGATCGCTCACGTAAGACCAACCCAGGTAGAGTCGCAGCAGGATTAGCATCACAAAGACCAAAGCACCGGCTCCACCCGCCAAAATAAACTGCACCAGATGCTTTTGCGGCGCAAAACTCGCTGCGGCTACTGGACCTGCAATCAGCCAGCTCAATCCCCAGACGCAAGCTAGCTTTGTCACATAGCTCCGAAGATCTCGCCTAACCCAGCCAAAAAAGTAAGAATCTGCTAATTGCTGATACTCGTTAACGGGTTGCTGCTCAGTAGGAACGGGACAGATAGAAACAGAAGATTCCATCCTGCTTTTCATCATTGTTGCGGCTGTTGGGGCTGAAACTCAATCTGCTCGGCGTGACCCCAAAACGCTTCCAAATTATAGAATTCCCGTTCTTGGGGTAGCATGATGTGGACAATAACCTCACCATAGTCCTGAAGTATCCAGCTCCCATCGCTTTGTCCTTCCGTTCGTAGCGGCAACCGTTGCCAAACCTCTTCCACTTGCTGCTTGATCGACTGAGAAATCGCCCTCACCTGCACTCGAGAAAAGCCGGTAACAATTACAAAGTAATCCGTTAGGTAGGATACCTCTGCCACCCCGAGGATTTGAATATCTGCTCCTTTACGGTCATCGGCTGCCTGGGCAATGGTTAATGCCAATTCCCGGCTTATCTGCTGTTGTTGGGTTTCAGTGGTTAGTAAAGTAGATGACATATTAAATGGATCTCTCATCAAATTCTACAGAAACAAAGTGAATCGACATTGAACTCCAAAGGGTATATAGCGTTTCCTAGTCTTGTGAGGTACGTCTTTGAGCTTCAAGTCCCCCTTTATAAGGGGGATGCGAGGGGGTCATATTGCACCTCATATAAGAGAGAACCGCTATAGGAACTGAATGACCGCCAGTTACATAGACGATTAGCAGACAATTCCCCCATTTTTTATTGTGTAACATCTAACTTCACTTGCTGTATCAAGCCGTTAAAACATCAATCGAATGGCGGACTGACTGCTGTTTTTCGCTGAACGCTTGCACCGCCCAATTCCGCGTTAAAATCATGCGCGGGTGAATGAGGCGACGGGTATCCAGCAGGAGTTTCAACGAATACTCACAGGTTAGCCAAACCGCTTTGTGAAGGTCTTGTCGGCTCACTTGCCGCAGAGCTTCCAACTCGGGTGTATCGCCACGACCGGGTTCTAAGCTGTCAGCCAGAAACACAACACAGCTCAAGTCACTCATGCCGGGACGCCCCAAGGTGTGCAGCGCGATCGCTTGTAACACAGCTTCATCTTGAATACCAAAATGCTCTCTAGCAACAATGGCGCTAGCATCAGCGTGCAATAAATGAGGATTGGCTGCCAAAACTGAATCTACTTCTATGCCTTGATCCCGCGCTATCTGTAATAATACTTTGGGCTTAAAGTATTTAGCCAGATCGTGCAGCAACCCGGCTCTAGCTGCCTGCTCCCCATCAAGATGATAGTGACAAGCCAGCTCAACAGACATCTGCTCGACCCTTAAGATATGGTCAATTCGAGCGGCGGGAACATTGTCGGCTAACCAGGTTAAAACCCGATCACGCATTCCATCAAAAAACTCCAAAGGACACCATCTCGTCTTACGTTACTGTAACGTTGCACCACACCACTAGGCCGGTCGGGTAAAGTGCGCCTTCCCTGCTGGTAGCATTTTTGGTGCAACCGCCTGCTACTCAATAACGGTATTAGTCCTGTCAACCAAGAGAACCGTTAATTGCCCCCATTCTACCTCAAGGCTCTTGAATAGCAGCAAAGAGTTTTTCGTAGCTGTCAAGAGCTGTCTCAAAAGAATAGTGGGCTTCTGCGTACTCCCTACCTTTTTCACCCAATGCTTTAAGTGTATCGGCATGAAGGTATAAATCTACAATCGTGGCGGCGAGGATATCAGGATCTTCTGGAGGGATAACGATGCCGCCGCCGCTTTTTTGGATGGCACTAGCTGCCGTGCCTTCAGCGGGAACCGATGCCAAAATCGCCCGACCGCTTGCCATCAAAACAGGAATTTTTGAAGGCATATTGAAATCAATCACATTCTTTTTTTGTAACACCAATCCCACATCGGCTGCTGCTAACATTTCTGGCAGGTGGGCGCGGGGTTGAAAGGGCAGCAGTTGTACATTCGTTGCTTGACAGGTTTCTTTGTACAGTTTCAGTTGCTCCAACGCCTCGGTTTCTTTGAGTGACAATTGTTTCAATAACGTTTGAGCGTCCACGTCCCATTGCTCTAGAGCCTTGACTTCTTCTTGCTGCAATCGCTCTAACGCCTTCTCTTCTCCCACAATCACGATCGCAATACCAGGAATGTGACGCAGGCGAACGGCTGCCCCAATAACGGTTTCTAAGGGTTGGGACTTGGCAATATTACCGGAGTACATCAGTACAAATTTGCCATTGAGTTGATGCTTGGTGCGGAAGGCGTTGGGTTCTTTCGGCAAGGGTTTGATGAAATTAGTCTCAACCCAGTTGGGAATCAGTTTAATTTTCTCTGGAGGAACATTTTTGTTGAGCAAGTTTTTTTCAAACCCCTCAGCAATGACACTAATCTTGGTAGCCCTTCGGTAGGCAAAGGTTTCCAAACGTTTAAAGACACGAATCAGCTTAGAGTTCGTCAAAAGTTCAAGCTGAATCGCAGCATCTGGCAAAATGTCTTGAAGATTTAATACAATTGGCGTGCGGTGTATCCATCCCAAAAGAGCTGCTGGCAGGCAAACAGGTAGAGGTGGGGCAGTGGTAAGAATAACATCGGGACGTTTGCCTTTGAGAGCGTGAATAAAACTAGTCGCGACAAAACTAACTTCTAATAACAGTCGGTCGATCAAACTCGGTTGAGGGCGAATCCAGACATAACTGCGCTGGATCGCAACACCGTTGATGCACTCCGTGCAGTAAAGTTTACCTCGGTATTGCTCATAGGTTTCTTTCTGAGGATACCAGGGCATACCTGTTACGACACGCACTTGGTGACCTCTTCTTACCAAACCTTCTGCCAGTTCGGTCATGAGAGGAGCAATCCCGATGGGTTCTGGATGATAGTTGTAAGAATAGAGTAGAATTTGCATAAACTAAGATTGCAAATTTAGGCTGGACTTCTTGAGTGAGGTGGGGTGTAGCAACAATATTCGTTTAGGTGTCTACCCAAAATGTTTTAAAATTACCTGAAGAAGAAGACAAATAAAGGGCGTTCGACTCTAGAGAATTTGCTGCGTGAATATTTCTCCCTCCTAAGAGTGTAGCCGGCTCATCATGAACTCATGCAGGAGTTGTTGCCCCAACTTAGCACCACTTGAGCATTAATAAGCAATTCCGCTGGTCAGACAGACGCTGGTAAGACAGTTCGTCTGTAAAGCGGTACATAAAAATTAATCCTCTACCGTCTTCTTTCTCTAGGGGATTGCACTTTTCTTGGCATAGAACTTGGAGTTTGGTTAGCAAATCAAAGGGTTCACCTCGATCCCAAATTCGCATCTCTAGGCGATTAGCAAACACTTTCAGTTCCAGTTCAATCGGCGTGGTTGGGGGTAAATGCCGATGAGCGTGTCGAACTGCATTCGTAAAACCTTCTTCTAACGCCACTTGACATCCCCACCAAAAGTCTTTAGGCCATCGCGGTGAAACAAATTGCTCAAACCACTGCAAGACTTCTTTTACCGCGTTTAAGTCCGTTTCTACCTGAAGGCAGGATTGTTTGATAGGTTCTTCATTTTGCATTATCCGAAAACAATTCCAGATATTTTTAAACAGCGCCACTATTTTTACTAAAAACGACAAAAATTGTTTTAAAAATGAGTTTCAAGTCATAGATCAAGCTCCAGTTGCGCTGGTAGCGCAAATCTAGTTCGATGATATCCTTGAAATCATGGATTTGATTGCGTCCATTAACCTGCCACTCCCCAGTCATCCCTGGTTTGACATCCAAACGCTGCCACTCCGGGACTTCATAATAATCAACCTCATCAGGCGTAGGTGGTCGGGTGCCAACCAAACTCATCTCACCTTTGAGGACATTCAAAAACTGAGGTAGTTCATCAAGGCTGGTTTTTCGTAAAAACTGACCGACTCGCGTCACTCTAGAATCGGAGAAGTCACCTTCCCCTACTGTTTTTATCCTAATTTTACCCTGGCTAATATCTTCGGTCCCAACATACATAGAGCGAAATTTCCAAATCCAAAACTGCTTGCCCATCCAACCACAGCGGATTTGCCCAAAGAAGATAGGTCCGGGGGTATCTAGTTTAATGGCGATCGCAATGGGAATAAACGCAATTGCAGTAATTACCAGCCCAACTATCCCACCCACAATATCTACAAACCGCTTCACCCAAGAGCGAACCGACGAGTGAGTTGTGGGCAGTTGTGATGGCGTCCTGGGTTCAGCCAAGGGTTCTACCGTTAAAATCTGGTCAAGTCCAGTCATGGTTAAGACAGCCATCACAGGTTTGCTTACTCCCTTGAGGACTATTGCCACCCCTTTGTTTTGGGCATTTTTGTAATTGCTAACCAAAGCACCAATGCCACAGCTATCGATAAACGTAGTCTGGCTAAAGTCAAAAATAATTTCTTGGGGAAGAGAATCTCTCTGCAAAACTTGATTGCAGGTATCTTTAAACGCCACGGCTTCAAGCACGCTCAGGCGATTGGGTAGTTGCATGACTGGCGTATCGTTGCAGAGCATCACCTGAAAATCTGTCTCGGACATTGGATCAACCATAAAGACCTAGTGCAGTGGTGTTAACCTAGGGTTCTGACCAATATTGTGTCTTAGAACTTCCAACTTCACCAGAGATTTTATTTAAAGTCATCCTCAATCCAGTAAAAATGTCTGCCAAAACACAACTCACCGCACGACTCATTGAGGTTTTTTCTGCCATTCAAGGTGAAGGGCTAAATGTCGGTGTCCGTCAGTTATTTATTCGCTTTGCCTTATGTGATTTACGTTGCTACTTCTGCGATAGCGCCCACACCTGGAACGCTCCTGGCTCATGCGATATCGAGCAGACTCCCGGACGTCGTGACTTTGAAACACACCCCAATCCGGTATCCCTGTCACGCTTGTTGGCGTGGGTGGAGCGACTCAATCAACCGGGATTGCACGAGAGTATCAGCCTGACTGGTGGAGAACCCCTGTTGCAGGCTCCTTTTTTAGCGGAGTTTTTGCCTCAGTTGCGACAGTTAACCGGATTGCCTATTTACCTGGAAACGGGCGGACATCGCCCAGAACAATTAGCAAAAATTTTACCCGACTTGGACTCAGTGGGGATGGATATAAAGCTGCCGAGCGTGAGTGGGGAAAATCGCTGGCAAGCTCACGCCGAGTTTTTGCAACAGTGCTGTGATGCACGAATAGACGTTTTTGTCAAATTAATTATTTCTAGCACAACTGACCCGGCTGAACTGGAACGGGCAGCAGAGTTGGTGGTAGCGTGTAGCCCCAGTATTCCTGTGGTTTTGCAACCTGTAACACCCCTTGAAACTCCCCTTCACCTGCCGGTGCTGCCGCCAATACCTGAGCGCGTTTTAGAGTGGCAGGCTTTGATGAAGCGCCATCTCAAATCGGTGCGCGTGGTGCCTCAGACTCACAAATTAATCGGTCAGCTTTAGATTGCCTCTTCCCGCTTGCTTTTCGCTCTGGCTTTGGCTTGGGCGGCACTCTTTTTGAGAGCAGCAAGACGGACTTCGTATCTGCGCCGCTGACGCCGACTGGGAGTAATTTCAACTAAGGTTTTCAAGGCACTGCCGAGACTTTTGTAAGCGTTGGGTAGGGTGTAACCAAAGCGAGTGGCAAGAGCGATCGATTTTTCGTCTGCTTCGATTTCTGCCTTGATGGTTTTTTCCCCATTGTTTTTCTGGTAGAGTCTCCAACCCGAGACGCCACATAGTGCCAGGGCTAACAATAACAGCAAGCCATCTTGTACCCAAAGTTCTCCTACGGCACCACCTAAACCAATGGCTAGGGCTGCCATTTCCCAGCCTTCTTTTGGAATCGTGTCGTTTTGAATGCGAGCAACTTCGTGCCAGAATAAAAGATTACGCTGGTCAAGGGCAAGTTGTTCCCATTTCACTAGGTCGATTTGAATTTCAACTTCGTCTCTGCCAATCTCTTCGCTACGGAGCAAGGGGGGATTAACTTCCGTTGTGCCTTCTACCATGACCCAGCTTTGCAATTCGGGTGGCAGCAAGCCTTTCAATCGCCGCAGTTCACTCAGCTCGGCTTTGGCAGAAGAAGTTGCATAAGATGTCATAGATCTGCCTCTGGGAAACTCAAAACAATAAATAAGGGTATCATTTGGAAGTATAGCGATAAATCTATCTTAATATATTGCGAGAGGACTCCCGTTATAACCGCAGATTAATGGCGAGAGTGTCAAGATACCCGTTAGAAAACTCTGGCGTCTGATTAGGAAAGAATTATCGAGAACTTTAAAAAAATTTGGTTAGCATTTGCATAGCATGGTGATTTACCAACAAAGCGGGGCATAGCCGACGTCTGAACTCCTGAACTTCTTTGTTCAAAATCAACGTCAAAAATTACCTACTCTTGCGGTTCTCGAATGGAACCCATGAACAAAAGTGTTCCAGTCTGGTTGTCACGAATTGCGCAGAAGAAGGGACGGTTAACCACCATTCGGAAAGGTTCTTCTGGAATAGAGATAGATGTGGTAACAGCGCCGATAGAAGTTACAGCAGCGGCTTCAGTTCCTTCTTCATTCACTTCAACAAAGGTTTTGTGCGTAACTTGATCAATTCCCACAGGAAACTCGCTCAGATTGGCGAAATTTGCACCATCGCCGAAGGCTGACTCCATACCCAACGCTTTCAGGGCATCATTGAGTTCTACACCGTACTCCAATTTGAAACGGGGCAGAACAATGGAGCCATTTCGTTGGCGGAACTGATTCATCCACTGTTGCCAATTTTCAGTCGTTAATTGCTGCTGAAATGTGTCTAGATTTGCTGTTTCATGGGGTAAGAAGACGTAAAAACTCAAGCGTCCTTCACCGTAAGGCAGACTAATCGCTTGAAATTCATCGTTTTCATAGTACCGATATTTCCCAAATTGCGACATCATTGGGTGTTGCTTTTGGGTGCCATCTTCTAGAGAAAAGGGACGTTCTGTTGTCTGATTTTCCTCAAATTTGTCTGTCCAGTTCCCTTTAAAATAAATGGCATTGATTAAAAATAGAATATCATCGGATTTAATTTGGTCGATGATTTGAGGAATTTTGCCGTTTGTATTTTCTTTAACCCAGGTATTGATAACCTGAGGAGCATCAGGATTAGCAAAATCTAGTTCCGTAACTTTTGCCTTATAAAACTGCTGGTTGCTGTGTAAGAATTCTGGTTTGAAAGGAATGCCTTCCTTTGCCCACAGGGAATTAGCTATCGATAGCTCAACTTCCGAATCAGCATTTGCTAACGACGCTTTTAAGGCTTGATTCCCTTCATTGATGTCCTGCAAACTCATGCCTTGCAGTTCTAGTGCCTTTGCCATTTCTTGTTGAGTTTCGCCACTGGCACCGTTATACATCATGGCAAGGGCGATCGCGACACTGGTTGGTGAGATAAAAACATTTTGATCGCTCTCTTGCTTGAGAATTTCGGAAAACAGATTAAACCCAAATCTAGTATTGGCTGCAACCAGTTGGGAATTAACTTGGGGATTGGGTAACTGTGCGATTAACTCTGGAGATTTAGGCGTTTGGGAGTTAAGGGCATTTATCTTCTGAGCCATCAATCCTCCTAAGAGTCCAACTAAAACTATACCTGCTGCTGCGATACCAGTTGTTCGGCTGAATGCTTTCCAGTTCATTTCGCTACCTCTGTTACTCCATGGTAGTTCTAGGATGACTTGTTTTAGCTGGAGGTGTTCCACTGGTTACACTTTTGGTAACTTTCTCCGTCTGCGATTTGCTTAGGGTAGTTGGGGTAAACAATGGAGTGCGATCGCTATCTGTCATTCTGCACCAGCTTTCATGATTCGGGTAAGAGTAGTGAAGAAGCGATCGCAATTTGGAGCAGCTTTGCGTACTTTCTCAACATTTAACCGTTCTAGAATTGGCGAAGTATGGCGGGTCTTATGATATTCTTTCTTGAGTGTATTTCGGGTAGCTGCTTTCAGAGCGGATTCCAGTGTGTTTTTCTCAATATCCTCCACCTTTGGATTCTTGGGAATTGCACTTTCTTGGAATCCTTTTCCGTAGTAATCGCGTAGAGCATCAATGTCTGCGATAAACCAGGCTTCCATCGTTTGAACCATCAGATAGCAGTGAGTGTCATCAGTACCCAGGCAATCCCAGCCATCCTCAACTCTATTTTTGAGATACTCCCATGGTTTCTGTTGCTTATCGATAGCTCCTTCTGAATCTACCAGTAGAATAATGAAGGCATTTGGATGTTTTTTCAGGGCAATCCTAAAAGCTTTGTAAGTATCGCCTCTCGAACCACATAGCTTCAGCGTTGCTATTTTAATATTGTTTTGTTTGGCTGCCTCATAAATAGGTTGAAAGAAGGTACGAAATCCCTGACGTAGTTGAGGATCGCCTTCAATATAAATATGGATTTCTTTTACCATCGAGTTCCCCCGATTTCACCCATACGCCAGAGATGACCGAGAGAAAAGTCTTCAAGCCATTCTTTCAGGTCTTCAGGATTGAGACGTTTCAGGTGGCTTCCTTTTTCATCTCGCTCACACACGAGTACTGACTCAGGTGGGAGTGCGGAAACTAAAGCATCTGAATGAGTAGTAACGATTAATTGTGTTCGTTGAGAGGCTTCGATGAGTAATTCAGCAATGGTAGGTAGAATATCGGGATGTAACCCAATTTCTGGTTCTTCAATACAGATGAGTGGTGGTGGAGTGGGATCGAGAAGTAAAGCCAGCAAAAATAGATAGCGGAGTGTACCATCTGATAAGCGATTTATAGGAATTGGCTGAATTAGACCTTCCTCACGAATAAATATCTGAACCGTGCCACTATATATCCTTACTGTGAGTTCTTCTACTTCCTCATAAAACTTCTTGAGATTATCGATGATAGTCTTACTTCCTAGCTGATATTGTAGATTATTAAAAACTAGTCCTATGTTACTTCCATCTTCTAAGAGAGGATGTGCAGGTAGATATGCATTTTGAGGCTTCTTTAGTTTTGAATTTGAGCCTATATACCATTCATCATATATGCAAATATTTTTTAATTTATTCGACAAATAGGTTATTTCTGGATGTTGTTGAGGTGCTCTTATTTGATAGATAATTGACTGATTAGCCACAAAGCTATTTGATTTCATGGGCATTAATCCCTGACCTTTTATTTTGATGATAGGATTGCCCTGTTGATAGCGGTAGAAAAAATCAACTTCTTCGGCATCCTGATTTGCTGGATCGTAGTTCTCTACAACTTCATCTATAATCTCTAGTTTCTGATTGACTTCAGTGAAATTAAGCCTGTAGCGTAAGGGCATATTTCCTTCTGGATAGCCTATAATTGCCTCAATCTCAGCTATCGGACTCTCTTCACTTTTCCAAAGCAACTCACTGATACCTCCACCTTTACGAATTGCCGCCGTCAAATCTTTTGGCGTAGCTCTTAGAAGTCCCACCGCTTCAATTAAATTAGATTTACCGGAGGTATTCCGACCAATAAGCACATTGAGGGGTTGCAGTTCAATTTCTTCACCCTCACTTCCATAGGACAGTAAGTTTTTGAGTCGCAGGGTGCGAATCAACCGTTTGCCTTCCACTTCATCCTCCTATGTCAAATTAGTTTATTTTAGAACAGTCAAGCAGTTCTGATAAAGTAGAGCATTGAGCCTAGCCAAATTCTAGCAGTCGGTTAAGCTAAGTACTGGCTCCGGAGCGATCGCTCTGGTTAACTGACAAAATTCTCCAAGCCTAACGGTTACGCTCACATCTTGCACCATTTTCAGTAAACCCGAAAACCAGCCCAGAGTTAAAACTCCGGGCTAATAGCTTAAGTCCATTGAAATGGACTACAACTTTTGTCCAGTCGTATGCGAGACGAATGCAAGCTATGAGACAGTAGTTTGAACCACTGGCGGGTTGTTGCCACTGGTGCAAGTCTCAGTTTTAACTTCAGCTATCAGTAAGGGACTTAATTTACTCTTGCAGATGTTGTTGACTCCCAAAAGCAGCAACTCACTACCGCCGTAACTTCTTAAGTGTACTCACTACTTCCTTAGAAGACTTCATGTCTCCGCGATCATAAAACAATTTTGCCGCTGTTTGCAAATCCATAATCCCTCTTTGACTATTCCCAAGGCGATAGTAAGCAAAACCCCGACAAGTCAAAGCCGTAGCATCCTTACTATTCATTTTCAAAACCGCATTAAAGTCTTGAACTGCCCCTTGAAAATCTCCTTTCTCAAGCTTATCTACACCCCGCTGATGGTACTCTTTCGCAGTTGGCTGAACTGTAGGAACAGATGTTTGTTTTGCGGGTTGCTCATAGAATACTGCACCCAGTTGGGATGCCAGACTCTCAAAGTCGCCTTGATCGCTCTCCTCATGAAGTACCTCATTGGACAGCACCTGAGTATTAACAGAGAGAATGGAGGCTTTTTCTAAATCCTCCATCGCGCCTTTGTAATCCCCTAGAGCCGAACGGACAGTACTGCGTCGGTTATAAGCTTCAGAATTATTGGGATCGAGATTCAATACCCGATCGTAAGCATTAAGGGCAGCTTGATAATCCCCTAACTCGTATCGCAAATTACCTTGTACAATTAAACCTTGAACGAGTTGCTGCTCTTCATCCTCATCTGCTTCCTGTTCCTCGTTCAACCCAGGCGCAATCTGGCTAAAAAATGCTTTGGCAGCAACCGGATTAATCCGCAAGGCTCGATCGAAATCCTCAAGGCTTCCTTGATTCTCACCGAATTGCATTCGGGTATAACCCCGGTTAAGATACGCTTGGGCATCGTTGGGATTGAATTGGAGTACTTGGCTGAAATCCGCGATCGCACCTTCATACTCTCCCAACACCACTCGATTCATCCCTCGGTTAAAATAAGCGGGGGCAAAATTGGGATTAAGCTGCAAGGCGCGATCGCAATCCTCCATCGCCCCTTGATAGTCGTCTACCTCAAACCGAGCAATACTACGATTCAGATACCCTTCCGCCAGATTCGGGTTAATTCTTAAAACTTCATCGCAATCGGCGATCGCTCCTTGATAATCTTCTAATTCCACCCGCAACAGACTGCGATTCAGGTAAGCTTTGGCATAGTTAGGATCAATCTGCACGGCGCGATCATAATCCTGCATCGCTCCCCAGCGATCGCTTAACTGAGAACGAATCAAACCGCGATCGCTGTAAACCGCAGCATTGTTAGGGTTAAGTTGCAGAGCTTGACTGTAATCCTGAATAGCTCCGAGGGTATCTCCCCTATAATACCGACTCCGAGCGCGGTAACTGTAAGCTTCGGCAAAATCGGGAGCCAGTCGCAATGCTTGGTTAAAGTCCTCAATTGCACTGCGATAGTCGCCGTGACTAAACTTATCCAGCCCTTGCTTGAAAAAATCCTCTGCCGGAACAGATGGCGTTTGGTTTTGATTCTCTAACTCCAAACCTGCCACCGGATTAGAAGCAGCCTCGGACACTTGTCGATTCCCTGATGAAATCATGGCTTTATCCTGATGATTATCCCTGCTCATGTTCGGAAACCGAACATTTCCTCTAAGTGTTGTTTCACAGGGATAACCGACTCATCCGGTAAAAATGCTATCTTATGCCAATTTTCTTTAGTCGTGGCAGAGATACACTGATTGGAGTAAAGGTTTGATTTTACGTTCCTTTACCCTTTTTGTGGATGTATAATGCCTTGGCCTAAATGCTTGAGGACTTGAAACACCGATCGCAGTTCACTGGCTACGGTATAAATCGAAAATGCCCGCGATAATCCGTATTGGGGCGTTGGTTGAGCCAAAAGTTTCACAAACAACACATCATCACCGTTCGTCAACATACCAAATCGCGGTTTATCCACATCTGGATTTGCCATCATGTAAGCCAAAGCTTGAGGTAATGCTGATCGCGTTGAAATCATGGTTTTTTTGGACTCCAAAACCATTACCCAAAGCTGATTATGCAAAATCAAGATATCAATTCGTCCGCGCAGGGTTTCTTCGCCATCATCAATCGCAATCTCGATTGCAGCTTCAGCCTTCATCTTAAACGGTGGATCATAGAACCCTGCCAGTTCTAACAAAGGCGATGCCACAAGCAACGTCACTGCCCCTTCTAGCAATTCTCCATCGGCTCTGTGATAAAGCAATCTGCGTCGTAGCCTATCCAAAGCAGTCTGTTCAGAATCACTGAACCTCAGCAATTGGGTTTGCCACTCTGTAAAAAAAGTCTCATCCTCAGCTCGGCTCAAGTTCAACCTTGATTCAGCTTCAGCAAGGCTCTTAATGGCTTCTGTAACCGCAACAAGCTTCGCCATTCTATTCACCTTCGATTCAAGCAGTTGAATTTCAATTTTACCGACTGAGAATCAATGATGCCTGCTATAGGTTCCGGTTGACGTTCTTCGTGTGATTCGCACCCTGGATGACAATAATAGAAATACTCGCAACTGTTATTACCGAACGAAACCAGATATGTATCTATTAATTGGCGGAGCAGGATTAGTGGGGCTAAGTTTAGCACGAGAGCTAGTAGAATTGGGACATACGATCGCTGTTATTGATACTGACCCGACTGCCTGCCGATACGCACGAGAGCAAGTGGGGGTGATGGCATTTGATGGCAGTGCAGTCAGTACTCAAGTGCTGCTAGAAGCAGGAATTCGCAAAGCCGATGCCGTTGCCGCCGTTCTCCGGGATGATGCGCTCAATCTGGCTATGGTTACTCTTGCCAAGCACTACGGTGTACCCCACATTGTCAGTCGGATGCGCCAACGGGATTTTGAAGGACCGCTGCGTCTTGCTGGAGCTCATCATATCGTCAGTACCGTTGACCTAGCCGTTAATACGATGCTCACTGTCATTGAGTATCCCCAAGTGGAGTCTATGATGCACTACGAGCAAGGTCAGGTGGAAGTCTTTAAAATTGCCATTCCACCAGAGTCTCATGTTGCAGGTCGTAGCGTTGGTTTAGTCGCTAAAGACTCCCGTTTTCCAGAGGGTTCTTTGATTATTGGCTATCAACCCCATCCTCATGCTGATTTGGTCATTCCCAATGCCAATACCATGCTAGAAACAGGGTCAACTGTGCTGGTGGTGACTAAATCTGAACTGTTACATCAGGTGGTTGACTTTTTGGGACTTTGCTCTAATCGTCCTCTAGATTCAGAAGTTGCTCATTGAGTCTTTGGATACGTTCTTGCACAATTTCTTCGGAGAGAATATTTCGGCGCAGCGCTTCATTGAGTGCTCCTTTTTCTGCTAACAGTAATTGTCGGCGAATTGCGTCTAGTTTAGTGCGACCAACGCTAAGTAGGGGTGAATTCTCTGAACGCTGGTTGTAGATTTCTCGCAACGTGCGATCGCTTGCTGCTACTCTGACCTGATAAGCAGCTCGCATTTCTTCGTAGATTGACTTCGGCAAAACGCCTGTTTTTAACAGATTATCTAACTCATCCTGAGCTGCCTTCGCCGTCATCAGTTGGGCTTGCAACTCCTCAATCTGTTGGCGGTATTCTGACTGATGAGATAGCTGTAAACGCCTTAAAATCCAAGGTAGGCTCAGTCCCTGTCCCACCAATGACACGACAACAATGCCGAGAGCGATCGCAATCAGCGTCTCTCGCTGGGGTAAGCTTGCAGGTAAACTCAAAGCCAGCGCTGTTGAAAGTGAACCTTTGATATTGCCCACAAATAGAACATGCCGCCAGCGCACGGGGATAGGTCGATCCACAAAACCCACTAACGCCAAGAGGGGATAAACCGTGAAGGCACGTCCTGCTTGATAAGCAATCAGCGCTAAAAATATAGAGGGCAACGTCTCCCAAAGAGTAATGAGATTAATCTCTAAGCCGATGAGTAAAAAAATAAAAGTATTGACCCCAAAGGCGGCAAATTCCCAGAAGCTAGACAAGGTGACTTGAGTCGAGGCGGAGGTACTTTTGGCAAGCCCTAAGTTACCGACAATCAGTCCAGCAGCAACCACAGCAACCACACCCGACACCTCCAAAAACTGACCGACTTGAAAGGCACCCAAGGCAACGGCAACAGTCAGGAGAATACCTCCTAGGGCGTCATCGGTTTGACGAAACAAGCCAACACTGAGATAACCCAACGCTAACCCGACTAAAACTCCGCCCAGGATAACGAACAAAAATTCCCGGATTACATCGAGAACCGATAGCGAACCGGTTGAGTAGACGGTCAAAATTAGGCTAAATAAGACTAGAGCGACATCATCAATGAGCAGGCTTTCCCCTTCAACCAGGGTGATGAGTCGGTGCGGAACCGATACTTCCTTAAATACTGCAATCACCAAGGCTGTATCCGTGATTGACAAAATTACACCCACCAGTAAAGCAGGTATCCACTCCAAACCCAACTCCACTTTCAGTAAAACTGAGGTGATACCAGCACAAAGCACTACCCCCGGACCTGCAAGCAGGGCAATCGGTTTAATCGTACTTCGCAGGCGACTGACATCGGTATTGATTGCCGCTTCAAACAGCAGAATCGGTAAAAAGAGATTGAAAATTAGGGAAGAGTCCAGATCGATGCGACCGGGCAAGAGTTCAGTATCAGTAATTGCTAGTCCTGCCAATACCAAACCCGCAATGTAGGGAATGCGCAATCGTCGCGATAGCAGGGCAACCCCTGTAGCGACTAAAAGCAGAACTATTAGGACAATTACAATTTCAGAAACAGAACTCTTTCCCTCCTCACCTACAACCGTCGGAATTGCCAAAACCGTGTGATCGCCTAGCCATTGCATAGCCTGTACAAACTCAAAGGTATTCAAATAATTATTCCAATTTATTTCTTACTAATTACCGTTGCTTGGAAATAGAAACCTTGCCTTATTTCTCTTGCTGGTGCTGCTCTAACCAAGCCACTAAATCCGCCACTTCAGAAAAATCCAATAGCGCTTCTCCCAACACTTCCAAATAATGATGCTCAAGGACAAATCATACCTAGTTTTCAGGCAGTTGAAGGGATGATCCGCGCCTAAAGTATCTGGTTGTCGTTAAGGGAAATCAAAACGAACTCCAAAGGGCTAGAGAAATTGTGCGCCAGCAGGAAAGTCAGGCTTGAGCCAAGGAAAGCTTAATCACTTATCATGCCTCTATTTTTGAGCCGCTGAGTACTTTTTATCCAGTTGCGCAATTGCTGTCGCAGGTACTGGATATTAGCGGTTTGAGCACCATAACGCCAGCGAACGTAAGCCTGAGAAATTTCGTCAATCACCTCAGCCGAAGCTGGGGCATGGTACTGGCGCATACTCCTGGCATATTCCCACGGCGTCTGTGCTGGATGCTTGACATACCCTTGGTTTCCTAGAACCTTTAGCATTTGCTGATAGAGGCTTTCCATTGGTGGTAATTTAGACAGCCACCAACGATAGCGCCAGTATTGTAACTGAACCCAACCCAACCAGCCTAAGAAACCAACCGCGATCGATAAAATCAACCCAGCAAACAAACCAACCCAGCTACTCGAAAAAATTGCCCACAGCCGCACAAGCGATCGCACTAGCGAACCAATAATTACAGCCCATAACTTACCCAGAAAATTGGTAACTGGAGAGGGCAACCAACCCGCTATCCACTTCCAAAACTGGCGCAAAAGACCAAACGTTTCTGTGTCCTCTACACTGGGGGGAAGCAGTTCGTGACCGGGAATCGGGTCAAAGGTAAACCAGCCGTAGTTTGGGAAATACACCTCCGTCATGGCGTAGGCATCAGTATTTCGGACGACATACAACCCTGTGAAAGGATTAAACTCACCCGCGCCAAACCCAACTACTAATCGTGCCGGAATGCCGATGGAACGCAGCATCATCGTCAAAGCTGTGGAAAAGTGGTCGGGATAACCCCCCTCATGTTTGAAGAGAAACGCATCTACTAAGTCTTCGCCTTCCTCTAAATAGGGTAGATCAAAGGGATTTTCAGGAATCCGGTAGCGCCGCTTGAGTTCTTGAGCTAAGTACAGCGCTGTTTCGTAGGGTGAGTTTAGGGGTTTGGGCGAGGTGGCTAAGAGTTGTTCGGTTTTTTTTCTGACGCGATCAGCTATTTCGGGGGGAATATCGAGATAGTATTTTTCAATTGTGTCGGAGTAGTCATCCCCTGCCTGTTGCAGCAGGGTGCGATCGCGCACCGGAACCTCGGAAACAACGGTATAGGTGAGTCCCTCCAGCAAGGCTAAAGGCGATCGCAAACTGCCTTCGGTGTCCACTGCAATTTCGCGGGTCGGAAAATACAGTTGCTCGGGATAGGCTAATGCTGGAATGATATTCGGCAGTTCCGATACCGCGGTGTAACTTTGAATGACCTCTTTAGTGCGACCAGTATTAAAACTAGTGGGGTAGAGGTAAAATCGATAGGACCAGGGCGGTCGAGTCACTTCCATTACCCGATCTTCGCGTGAAAGCTCCCATCCCTGACCGGTGTAACGGTCGAATGCCTGCACTCGCCAAAATCCTGGTGCTTGGGAACGTACTCGCAAAACAATCTTAGGTTTAAGAGTACCCCGCAGGTTCTGGTTAATTTGAGTGCCAAAACCATAGTAAAACTGATCATCCATCTCACCAGGACCGCTGCTGGGAGATTGTCCAGTGCCCCCTGTACCATCACCCCGCTCCTCACCCACACCAGGGTTGACAATACCACGATTGTTCCCCTCAAAATCCCGTTCGCTCAAATCGATAGGAGAACTGACTGGAAAGGTTTGAAGCTGATAGCCAGGGAACCTGGGCATGAGGGCAAAAATAGCCAGTCCTAGCCCTAAAACGATGACTAAGAATAAACTCAACCGTCCCAGGGAAAGGGGGGAGGAGCGCTTTGTGGTTTTACGAGACGTCTGGCGCTTTGGTTGAGGAGATAGACCCAGCCGTGACTGGTAGTCGAGGATGAGAACAGGTAGAGCGATCGCTAAGAATATCAATAACAAGGGGGCGAAGGCTAGAGTCTGACTCAGCGTACCAGCAACGCCCAACAAAATCAGCCCAATGACCATCGAATAGCCTAGATCTTTGCGGCGGGGCAAGTCAAAACTGTGGAGGACTTGCACCTGAATTAACAACTCCGCTAGAGCCAAACGGGTATCGTTGAGTTGAGCCAATAAATTGTTGAAAAATGCGCCCATTGCCAGCAACATACCAATTGCCAGAAAGAATTTGACGGCAATGTTACGGTGGCGGCGGCGATACCAACTCCAGGTTGCGCCAATAAGACTCAGCGGTATAGCCCAAAGGCTCATCTGAGTTTCGGCAGCAATATCTGTGGCGATAATTCCGACAATCACCAGTGCCTGCACCAGCACTCGCAGTCCAAGGGAGTTTTCAATCTGATGAGGAGGTGGCATTGTCTGAAGACGCTGCCACAACTGGTTAAAACCTGGTAGAAGCCTTAACTGCCCTATCCCTGAGGTATTAGACATAAGAATTCACGTTTAGCGTCCGAGGGCGATTATGTTGTTAGCTTAATAGCTTAATTCACGAGTTCAATAATTCCCCAATCTGGGGTTGGGAGTGAGAGAAACTCCCTTGGCTAACAACTAGCACTCAGCCGCTACATGGTGGGGTAGATTGCAAAAACTAAGGGGGTTTGTTCCGAGTCGTGGAACTGAATTTCTAGCGGATAAGTCTGGTTCGGTTGCAGGTCGAAGGATTCGACACTCAGGTAGCCCGGATAGGTGCGCTGGGATACCGCTGATGCCTGAGAGGTACGCAGGGTTAAACTTCCCCCCCGAGGCAAACGAGCGACAACGCGCAGTTTAGGAACGCCTTCTTGCATCTGGTAGTCTGCCTTCACGGTGACAGTACCCGCCGCCGTTTGCCACTGCCGTTCCACAGGAGTTTTGATGGGTGAAATTTCCACCGTCAGCGTGCTGATGATTTCATGGGCAGCCAAGAGTGCCAGCATCATCTTTTGCTCGTGAGTGGCGTCCTCGTAGGGCGGGGAGGGCAATTGTGAAATCGGGGATTTCTTGCCTTCAGCCTCAGAATTGCGTCCTGGACTCAAAGACAGCCGTACCATCTCAGCGCGATCATTGAGAAACTGGAATTGCTCTGGAAACAAGTTTTCCACTGCCTTGACCATTTTTAGCTCGAGCTGATGCCGAGACGACATCACTCCAGCGCAGGCATTGAGCAAGGTTGCTAGAACAGTTTCAGGAATTGAGACAGGCAGAGTTAGGTTAGACAGTTGTGGCATCCATAAGCGGACAGGAGGAACCCAACTGTCTGCTACCGCGTCAGAGAAGTCAGATTCATAATCGTCGATGTCCGTCTCCCAAGGGAAAAGTGGGGGATGGTATTCGATCTGAGCTTGCAGTTTGCGCTTGATTAGCGCCTGGAAACGGTTTTGCACAGTTGGCATTTCTCCCAAGTTGTAGGGGTGGGTGGCATCACCCGGTTCAATGTCCTCATGAATGGGAATGTCTTCGGGTCCCACTCGTGTGAGGTCTTGGGACCCTTTGCTCGTTTTGGTGGGTGCAATGTTCATTTCTTCTAAATCCAGTGGGTCTAATTCATCAACTTCAAAATCCGCTGCTGCGGGTTCACCGTTAAAGACATGGCTTTGGGCTTGCCCATCCGCCGATGGTACAGCAGCGGGATCGGACGTTTGCAACAGCCAAGCAATTAAGCGGCTATAGGCAATGTCCGGGTTATTGTTTGCTTCACTATTCATCTTGAGATGCACCTGATCCGGATTCGGTTACTGAACGATTGCGAATATCCCAGGCTAGCTCCAGCAGCTTAAACCATCGCTTCTCGACTTGGGTAGCCGTACAGCCTAAGGCTTGGGCAATTTCATTGATGGAGCTACCTTCCTGTTTTAGTTTTAGTAATTCTCCTTGCTGAGAGTCAATTTTTTCCTGAAATAGTTGCCACTCTTGGGGCGTTAACCCCAGATTCTTTTCTAAATCTGCCTCCAGCCACTGATGTACAAGTTCCCATCGGTGTGACAGAGCAAATCGAATCAAATGGTATTTGAACCGTTGTTGCAAATAGTCCCGCTGTCTGGGAGTTAGACTCAAAAGCTCTTCAATTTCGCTGGTGGGCAAATCTTGTAGGCGGAGGGTGAAATAGTCCGCACAATCTTTTTGTTGGCGTTCTTCGAGGTAAGCGAACAATTCCTCAACAACTTTGTCCCGCAGGTTGGCTTCTAGGGGTTCGGGTTCAGATGCCACCATTACCTCTCGTACCTGCTGAATAGCGGCATCGTTCCAGGTATTCTCCGAGTCGGGGGATCCGCCTTCGGCAGCGGTGTCCATATCGACGGAGGTTTCTGGCGGTTGCTGTTGGGAAAATGTCTGTGCTCTCAGGATGAGGAGTTGCTGCGAACGACGGCCAGGTAGGGGAATGCGCCGCTTGCCATAACGCTCTGTAAACGCCATATACTCTGCCAGTTCTAAGAGCGAGTGGGGGCGATAATTCCCATCAATTGAGTTTTCCCGTCGAAATGCGTTCAACGCTTCGACATAAAACCCCTGTAGGAAATCTTCGATCAGGGTGACTCGTGCTTGATAGCTAGCAGGCATCTGAGACGGCGTGATGTAGCGGTAAACGATCGCGCTCAGAGTACTCTGAAGTTCGATCCGTCCTCGGTGAGAACCCAGTTGATAGTAATGCAAGACTTGCTTAAGGCGATGGTTGGCTAGGGTTTTTGCCCAGCTTTCAACATCGCCAGAGCTTTTGATCCGATTGCTCTCATTGCAAATCCGCGTCACCTCGTTGGCTAAACGCCCTGCTACCTCACGGCAGTTGCGCTCGGATGCCGTCGTAGACTGCCGGAGTTCCTCAAATAGCAGTTGAAAAATTGCCTCCACGCCCTGGCAGACTTCCCTCATGATTTTCATTCGCTAACAAAGACCCTAACACACACGCGCAACAACAGACTTAATCTGGGTTTAGACTCATACATAGCAGCTACAGTTGCTCTGTTGAATAATTCCCTATGGATTTAGCCCAACAAATTCAAGTTCTGATTGACAATGCACCCGCCGATGGGACGACGCCGCAAATGGTTGAGGCGATCGCACCAGTCCTCACACTGGTTGCTAGCCAGTTACAACATTCGGACTATCATATTCTGCAAACCCTTGACCAAGGGTGGGTGGTAACGACCCTGAGTAACCGTGCTCAGCCCGAAGTTGAGAAAAATGTCATCTATGCTTTTCCTACCCTTAAGGATGCTGCCGACTTTCAATCTAACTGGGACCCTCAAATTATCGCTGTTTCAGTGCCTGTCACCCACATTTTGTTCCAGATGTTGGCGATCGATACTGTCGCAAGCACAGTGTTCTTTGATACACCCGATAATCTAACAGCCGGAACGGAAGTATGTCGAGAAGATCTGCAACGCTTAATTCAAACCCAACTGAAACAAACTCGGTCAGCACCTAGGTCATATCCTAGCAACCTACCCCCTGATATCGCTTGACTTTCTTGACCAACCCTGGTGGAAGCTCTAGCTATTTGACGGGAGGGTAAGGCTTGAATCGTTGATTACTACTAGGTGTTTTGCCAAAATTAAAGTTTTGGTAAACTTTATCGCCTGACTTGAACGGTAATCCCTGGTTACTTCCATTTTACGCCCTCGCGTCTGCTGTTGAGTTTAACCTTCAATCAATAGTCATCAAACTCTGAGGACAGATCATGTCTCAATGCCCCGTTTGTAACACAGAATACACCGAAGGTCAGGTGAAGTGCTGTTCCGTCTGTGGCTGGAACGTAACACCCTATTCGGCATCGCTGGTGCAGTCCTTGCCCTCTGAGTTTTGGGAACGGGAAGAGGCGCAATTGACTTGGGCGAGACAGATGTGGGCAAAACTGTCATCCCAGCCAGTTATGGGGAACGCCCTATCTCCCCTCACTGAGAAATTTACTCAGATCGAAGGGCAGCTTAAGGAAGCCCAGATCGAACGGCAGCAAATTCAAGCGGCATTACAAGCACTGCTACCTCCACTCGAGCCACCCTTGCAGCCCGGAATATCCATTCCCTCCCAGCCAACACAGCCGTCGCTGCCATTGGATGTAGCTGTATTGAATTATGAATTAATCGAGTATCAATCTAGCCTGAATGATTTTTCTGATTCCGTTTTGTCAGTGGCGATTAGTCCAGATGGAGAGCGATTAGTCAGCGGCGGCTACGATAAGGCAATCGCTGTGTGGAATTTAACAACGGCAGAGAATATTCGCACGATCAAAGGACATTCGGGTTCAGTTTTATCAGTGGCGATTAGTCCAGATGGGCAGACCCTAGTCAGTGGCAGTTCTGACAGTACAATCAAATTGTGGAATTTGAATTCGGGAGCAGAAATTCTCACCACTGACGAACATTTGGACTCGGTTTTGTCGGTAGCCATTAGCCCAGACCGTAAGACCCTAGCGAGCGGCAGTTCTGACTGCACGATTAAAGTGTGGGATTTGAGAACGGGGTATGAAATTCGTACCCTCGTTGGTCACTCAGATGCTGTGCTGTCCGTTGCCATCAGTCCAGACGGACAAAGTTTGGTCAGTGGCAGTTCTGACGATACGATCAAAGTGTGGAATCTCAAAACTGGAAAAGAAATCCGCACCTTGATGGGACATCTGAATTCTGTGTTATCGGTGGCTATTAATTCGGACGGACAAACCCTAGTCAGCGGCGGTTATGACGATACGATCAAAGTGTGGAATTTGAAAACGGGAGCAGAAATTCGCTCGTTGACCGGACATTCTGATTCGGTTTTGTCAGTCATACTGAGTCCCGATGGACAAACCCTATTTAGTGGTAGTTCTGACCAGACAATCAAAGTTTGGAACCTCAAAACCGGAAAAGAAATTCGCACCTTGACGGGGCATTCTAGCTCAGTAATTGCTCTAGCGATTAGTCGAGATGGAAAGACTGTTGTTAGCTGTAGTTCTGATAAGACAGTGAAAATTTGGCGTGTGCCTTAACGATAACGATACTGTCAGTAAGTTGACGACAGGCAGCTATAAGCGATCGCTGGCAACCCTCTGACTCCTGTTTCCCAGAATAGCTGTTACCTCAACTGATTTATGGCTGAACCCATTCCACCTATCACTCTACCCCCTGCCGAAAATCCCCAGCAGGAAGGTAAATGGTTACGACAAGCACTCGTCCAGTGGCTCGATCAAGAATTTCTGCCAGAACCCGCTAATCAAAAAATTGCAGACCGAGCCTCCCAAATCTTTGTTCGTCAACGCATGGAAGGCGAAAATGATGTGGGAGCGCTGGTGATTGCAATTGTTACCGAAATGCAGGCGTTTGACTTTCGAGAGAGTTTTTACAGTGAATTTGCAATTGCCAATGCCGTCAGCGATTTGCTGCTAGATAGCCTAGGCATTGACCGTTGCTGTGGTAATTAGTCATTGGTCATTAGTTTTTAACCAAGGACAAAGGACTACCAGCTAGATTTCACTACTCCTGGCAGGAGTCCTTTGTGTGCCCATTCTCGCAGCACGTGGCGAGATAAACCAAAATCCCGATAGTAGCCACGGGGACGCCCTGTTACCGCACAGCGGTTCCGCAGGCGGCTTGGCGCACTGTTGCGCGGCAACTGTTGCAACTGTCGGTGAATCTCTACTTTTTGTGCTGGAGAGGTGGCACGTTGAAACTGCTCCTTGAGATCCTCTCGCTTCGCTGCGTACTTATCTACAAGCTTTTGGCGCTTTTTTTCGCGCTCAATCATCGACTTTTTAGCCATAAATCCTTTAAGTTTCCTTAACCTAAAATAAAGACACCGTATCTTATCT